>JBMDXL010000076.1:0-10004 GCA_048594465.1 Microlunatus sp.
GACGCCCAGCTGGCGGCCACCCAGGCCAGCGGGGCGCAGATCGCCATCACCAACCCGGGCGGCATCCGCGCCGACCTGACGTACGCCTCGAGTCCGGTCGGCGAGGGCGACGGCGTGGTCACCTACGGCGAGGCCTTCACCGTCCAGCCGTTCGGCAACATCATGCAGACCGTCACCCTGACCGGAGCCCAGCTCGACGCGGTGCTCGAGCAGCAGTGGCAGCCAAGCGCGACCGGACCGACGGTGGTCCGCATCCTGCAGATCTCGAAGGGGTTCAGCTACACCAGCACCCCGGGCAACGCGATCGGAGACCGGGTCTCCAACCTGCAGCTGAACGGCGTGCCGATCACGCCGACCGGCACCTACCGGGTCTCGATCAACAACTTCCTGGCCGGCGGTGGTGACGGCTTCAGCGTCTTCGCCGACGGCACTGACCTGGACGGCGGGCCGATCGACCTGGATGCCCTGGTCGACTACCTGGAGTCGAGCTCGCCCGTCTCGCCTCCGCCGCTGGACCGGATCACGCTCAGCTGATCCTGTTCTGACGCTGACGTCGGGCCGGCCGGAGACCCCTCCGGCGGGCCTTCGTCGGTCTGTGCCCGATCGTCCCTGGCCGGGTGTCCGACCCGCGGTGTATCACGGTCCCGACGGCGGTCCTCCTCGTCGTCGGAGAGGAGCCGCTGTGTCCGTGCTCACCTGTCGTCCTCGGCTCGATGCCCGTCTGGATCGGTCACGACCCGGGTGGGGTCCGCGGTGACCACCGTCCGGTCCGGTGCTCACGGCGGGCGTGAGCCCGACCGGGCGGACGCCTACACGGCCGCCGCCTTCCCCGCCGAACCACCCCGTCAGTGCGACATCGTGATGAAGGGTGGGATCACCAGCGGCGTGGTCTACCCGCTCGCGGTCTGCGAGCTGGCCACCACCTTCCGGTTGCGCTCGGTCGGAGGAGCCTCGGCCGGAGCGATCGCGGCGGCCGCCGCCGTGGCCGCGGAGCTCGGCCGGCGCTCCGCGCTGCCGGACCCGGGCCCGGTCCCGGACTCGGGGACCGATCCGGCTGCCTCGGCCTCCTCGGCGGCCACGGTCCCCGACCCGGCGGCGCCCGCGGGGTCGACGCCGCCTCCCGCGCCGGACGCGCTGCCCCGGGGGTTCCTCGGCCTGGCCCAGTTCCCCGCCCTGCTGACCCAGACCCAGGGCGACGGGCGGTCGCTGCTGTTCCACCTGTTCCGGCCGCAGCCGCAGGCCCGCCGGCTGTTCGGTCTGCTGTCGGCGGTGCTCGAGCAGAAGACCGCGATGCCGGCCCGACCCAGCCGGTGGCGTCAGCTCCGGGCCGTGCTGGCCGTGGTCGCCCACGCCACCACCAGGGCGCCGATCCGGTCCCTGCTCGGGGTGCTGCTCGGTCTGACTCTGGTGGTGCTGGCGGTCCTCGCTCTGGTCCGGCGGCCGGAGGCGACCGGGTCGCTGGTCGTGGTGGCCCTGGTGCTGGCCGTCGTGGTCGGGCTGGTGGCCACCGTGGCCGGGCTCGCGGTGGCGCTGCTCAGCGGGGTGCTGGCCGATCTCGGTCGCCTGCCCTCGGTCGGGTTCGGGATGAGCGCGGGCCGCGGCGCTGACGACAACGAGCTGGCGTTGACCCCCTGGCTCTACCGGCGGCTGCAGGAGCTCGCCGGCCGCCCGTACGACCGGCCGCTGACCTTCGGCGACCTGGCCCCCGACGAGCTCGAGCTGAAGATGATGACCACCAACCTCTCCCGGGCGCAGCCGATGCCGATGCCGTGGACCGACGACGTCTACTTCTTCGAGCCAGCCGAGTTCGAGCGGCTCTTCGGTCCGGTCGTGGTGAAGGCGATGGTCGAGCACCCGCCGCCGCTGCCCACGGGCCCGGTCGCCGCGCTGACCCGGGAGGTGCTGCTCCGGCACGCCGGCACCAAGCGGCCGTTCCCGCACGCCGCCGACCTGCCCGTCATCGTGGCCACCCGGATGAGTCTCAGCTTCCCGCTGCTCATCTCAGCCGTCCCGCTCTACGCCGTCGACCACCAGCAGACGCCCAACCTGGTCTATCAGGAGGCTGTCCGGGCCCGGCGGCGCGAGCACCCCGAGGCGACCGCCGACGAGCTGGCCGCGGCGGTGACCGAGCGGCCCGTCTTCGACGTCAACTGGTTCTCCGACGGTGGTCTGACCGCCAACCTGCCGGTGCAGTTCTTCGACTCGGTGCTCCCCTCCCGCCCCACCTTCGCCATCGACCTGGCCCCGTTCAGCGACGACCACCCGCGCAGCACCGACGAGCGGGAGAACAGCTACCTGCCGACGGTCAACCAGGGCGGCGGGCACCGGCGTACGGCCCGGTGGGCGACCGCGCCCCTGTCCGCCCTGTTCTCCTTCGGGCTGTCCCTGGTGGAGACCGCGCGGACCTGGGTGGACCAGGCCTCGTTGACCATGCCGGGCTACCGCGACCGGGTGGTCACCGTCTACCAGGACGGCGCCGAGGGCGGCATCAACCTGGCCATGCCGCCGGAGCTGGTCACCGCGTTGAGTGAGCGGGGCCGGTTCGCCGCCGCCCGGCTGGTCGACCGTTTCGGCCCGGGCGCCCCGGGCTGGTCCAACCACCGCTGGATCCGCTACCGCACCTCGACCGCCGCCCTGAGCGACTGGCTGGCCGCGTTCGAGACCGGCTACACCACCGAGCAACCGCCGTTCTACGACGCCCTGCTCGCCGATCCTGACCGGCAACCGTCCTACCGGGTCTCCGGTGAGCGGTTGACGGCGGCGCGGGACCGCACCCGGGGACTGCGCGACGAGATCGCGGACTGGGCCGCCGACCCGGCCGACGCCTTCACCGAGAACCGTCCCCAGGAGCCCCCGGTGCTGCGGCTGGTGCCGCCCACCGACGGGGGGTCCTGAGGCCGTCGAGGGTCAGTGCGCGCCGCGCTGGATCAGGACGACCCCGACCGTGCGGACCAGGATGATCAGGTCGAGCCACAGGGTGCGGGTGGCGATGTAGCTGAGGTCCAGCCGGACCCGCTCGTCGTACGTGGTGTCGCTGCGGCCGGAGACCTGCCACAGACCGGTGACGCCCGGCTTGGCGGTGAGGAAGGTGTCACCGTGCGCCCCGTACTTCTCCAGCTCGGGGACGGTGATCGGCCGCGGGCCCACCAGGCTCAGATGGCCCAGCAGCACGTTGACCAGCTGGGGCAGCTCATCCAGGCTGGTCCGCCGGAGGAACGCGCCCAGCGGCGAGACACGCGGGTCGTCGGCCACCTTCTGGGTCCGCTCGAACTCCTCCAACAGGTCCTCCCGGCCCATGGCCACGAAGGCCGCCTGAGCCGTCCGGTACGGGCGGTCCGGACCGGTCGAGTAGGCCCAGCGCATGGTGCGGAACTTCAGCACGCCGATCTGGCGACCGAGGTGCCCCAGCCGGTTCTGGCGGTAGAAGACGGGGCCGGTCGGGTCGCTGACCTTGACCAGCAGAGCGACGATCGCGAACAGCGGAGCCAGCACGATCAGCCCGGTCACCGCACCGACGACGTCGAGCAGACGCTTGCCGACACTGTGCTTCGGCATCCTCAGCACGGGGCTGGGCCGGGTCACGGTGACGGTGGTGCTGGGGCGGGCGTCGACGGTGGTGCTGGGACGGACGGTGGGGGCCTGGAGGAAGAGGCTCATCGGTCTCCGCTTTCTGTGCCGGGCCGGCTGGCTGCCGACAGCAGAAAGATTGAAGGGTCAACCTTCAGGGGAGATCGGAAAATTGTCTGGTCAGGACCAGATGCTCATCAGGTTCTCTCGGCGCTCGCTTGAGCCGCCGCAGATCCTGCTCTGATGATCCACAACGGCTCAGCGCCGGCTCTGGATCGGCTCGACGTCGGCTCCAGCCGCGGCCGACCCTGCGCCGTTCTCGAGGTCGACGGAGCGAGGGACGCGTCGCGGCGCGGTGGGCCCGGACCTCATCACGCCGACCAGCGGTGCGCCGGCGTGGTGAGTGCGCGTGGTGAGTGCGCCGGCTACGCGCCGGTCAGGCGATCAGGCGGAGGCAGATCGTGAGGAGTGGGTCGGCGTTGGGAGGTCAGCCCTGGCAGGTGGCCAGCACCCGCAGCCGTTTCCACGGGACGCGCGGCATGCCGAAGTAGTCCCAGGACAAGCCGGCCCGGGTGTAGACCGCACCGGGTGAGCTCGAGGTGGCGTCCCGGGCCACCTCGAAGCTCACCGACATGCTGGTGCCGGCCTTGTCGATGACGTACGCGCCGTAGACCTGCAGCGCCCGGGCCACGGCCCGCTCGCCCGGGGTGAGACCGGAGATGGCGGCCAGGTTGATCGTGGGGTCGAGCTGGATCCTTGCGCCCTCGGGGATGCAGTCGCTGCGGACCGAGTCGCCGTCGGTCTTCAGCGCAGGAGCGCGGAAGCGACCGGCGCACGCGTTGTCGGTCTGCACCACCAGGGCGTGGTTGATGACCCCGGCTGCGATCTCGTCGACCCGCACCACGCCACCGAGCCGGGACGCCCCCGCCCCGGTGCTGGCGCCGCCCCAGCCGGAGCCGGTCAAGGAGTTGACCGCGCCCCAGCCCGCCTGCCAGGTGCTCCCGACCCGGCGGGCCCGCCAGTACTCGCCGACGGTGCCGGTGGCCGGGTCGATGACCACCATCGCGCCGTCGGTGCCGGAGCTCGGCCGCGCCCCGGTCGGGATCGGCATCGGCTGCTGGGTCAGCGGGCAGGCACCCCAGGCGCCCTCCTGGTCGCAGACCACGCGGTACCGCGGGGTGCTCGACGTCGCGGTGTAGATCGGGATCCCGTACGCGTACAGGTTCGCGTACGCCTGACCCGTCCGGCTGAGCCGGGCCACCATGGCGGCGCTGTTCGGGTCGATGCTCGGCGAGGTGCGGACCGGGACGTTGAAGGGGCTGCTGGTCGCGAACGGCCGGGTCGCCGCGGCGGCGGGCTGCGCGGGACCGACCAGGGGGGTGGTCAGAGCCGCGAGGGCAGCAAGTACCCACGTCGGTCGAAGGAATCGCCTCATCGACATGGGCCGATCATGCCCGAGTCACGCTGGGAGCGCGAGGGGCCGAGGCGTCGGAGAGCGGACCGCCGGCCGGAGGACCGTCGGTGGGCGGGTCGGCGGGAGCCCGATCTCGCCGCCGGAAGGACCGGACGGACAGCACCAGACCGACCAGGCTCGCCACCAGCAGAACGGCGAGCGGCACCACGACCCAGCCCGGCACCAGCTCCACCGGACTCACGCCCGCCAGCTGACCCTCGAGGCGGTAGTAGGCGCCCAGGTCGAGGACCCGGGCCTGACTGAGCTCGACGGCGGCCGTGCCCAGCTGCGCGACCACGGCCGGGTCGTCGGCGGTGACCGTCAGCTCCACCGCGCCTCCCAGGCGGGACGGCAGGGCCTCGACGGTCACCCGGCCGGTCTGGGCGGGGTCCAGACCGGCGGCGGCGATGACGCGCTCAGGGGTGACGTCGGCGTTCAGCACCGTGGTGAAGGTCGGCACGATCATGCCTCGGCTGACCACGTCCTGCAGATAGGCGACGGCGCCGTCGACCTTGGTGGAGATCGGCACCACACCGAGGGTGGCGGAGGCGGCGTAGCGCGTGGAGGTGGTGGCGGCTGACGCCACCAGGCCGACGCCGGAGGCGAGCACCAGCGCCGAGCACCCGACCACGCCCGCCAGCCGTCGGGCGGTCGAGGGCTGCGGTCTGGCCGGTGGCGGAGGCCGGTCCCGGACGGACGCGTCCAGCGCGGCCGCGAGCGCGGCGACGGCCAGCAGCGCCCGGAAGTCCGACAGGTGCAGGAACACGCTGGCCGCCAGCCAGCCGAGCAGGGACGCGAGCAACCCGATCGCCAGGAACCGGGTCTCGGTGCTGGTCCGGCGGTCGGCCCGGGTGAGGCAGCGGATCAGGACGAACACGATGGTGCCGACGAACACCGCCCAGGCGAGCAGTCCGAGGATGCCGACGTCGGCCGCCTGCTCGAGGTAGAGGTTGTGGGCGGCCACGTCGATCCGGACGGGTGCGGTGTAGTTCGACAACCGGTCGTAGCTGGCGAACAGACTGCCGTAGCTGCCGACCCCGTGACCGGTGACGGGCGCGCTCTTGAACATCTCCCACGCGGCCAGCTGCAGCCGGGTGCGCTCGGCCACGGAGGGATCGACGGTGGCCGTCGGCGCGGCGGTGACCAGGGTCAGCAGCCGGCTGCCGATGCCGGACACCGGGACCAGCACGATCAGCACGACCGGCGCGGCGAGCAGGGACCGCCGGTACCAACCCCCGGCCAGCACCAGCCACACCACGATGGCGCCGAAGACGGCGAGCAGGTCCCCGCGGGACTGGGTCAGGTAGATGCCGAGAGCGAGGCTGGCCGCGCACCCGGCCCAGAAGCAGGTCGGCCAGAACCAGCCGGGGGAGTAGCCGCTCGGCTGGGGGAGATCCGCCGCGGGCACCGTCGCACCGGTCTCGGCCTGGGGGCCCGCGCTCCGGCGGGCCAGGGCGATCGCGGTCAGGGACAGGGCCAGCGGCAGGGCCAGGATGAGCAGCCGGCCCCAGAAGTTGACGTCGGTCACCGTGCCGGCGTGGCGGGCGGTCTCGGCGCCGCCCTCCACCGCCAGCGGCACGTTGCTGAGACCGAACAGGTTGCCCTGGTTGCCGAGGACGAACTCGTGCACGGCCGTGATCCCGGCCAGCCCGGCGAAGACGGCCACCAGGGTGCGGATCAGCACGCTCGCTCCGCCGGTGGACAGCAGCAGGGCGAGCACCAGGGCGAAGACGACGAGGTCACGCCCGCGCTCGAACAGCACCGCCTGCGCGGCCGCGGCATCGGCGGCGTTCACCAGACTCAGGCAGAAGCCGGCGTAGAGGACCAGGACGCCGAGGATGACCGGGGACCAGCGGAAGCGGAACTGTCCGCGGCGGACCAGGGTGAGCAGGGCCAGCACCGACAGGCCGACCATCGGCCAGAACGGGCTGACCCCCACGTTCTCGCTGATCACGCCGTTCAGACCGGTGATGTCCAGCGCGACCAGCGCGACCAGGCAGAGCCGCGGCCGGGCCAGGGCGAGCACGGCGAAGCCGATCCCGATGACGCCGACGCCGGCGAGCAGGGCGGGGTTCACCAGAGGTCCGGGTTCACGAGAGGTCCGGGTTCACGGGGGCCGGCACGTCACCACTCAGCGCGAGGACCTCGTCGTACGCCCGTCCGGCCACCGCTGGGGCGTAGCTGGCCTCCCAGGTCGCCCGCGCGGCCCGGGACAGGGCGTCGTTGCGGTCCGGGTCGGCGGCCGTGGCGAGCTGGGCGGCCAGCGCCGACGGCCCGTCACCGACCAGGCAGCCCTGATCGGGCCCGACGGGGAGTCCGAGCACCCCGGCCGGGGTGGCCACCACCGGGAGCCCCCGGGCCAGCGCCTCCAGCACCTTGATCTTGATGCCGCTGCCGAACCGGAGCGGGGACAGCAGTCCGGCGGCCCCGGCCAGCACGGCGTCGAGGTCGTCGACCCAGCCGGCGGCGCGGACCCGGTCACCCCAGGGCTCGGCCTCGGGCAGCGTGCGGTCGGTCCCGCGCCCGACCAGCAGCAGCCGGAAGTCGGGCACGGCCGCGAGGACCGCCTCCCGGCACTCGCGGAGGAACCAGGTCAGACCGTCGGCGTTGGGCGGGAAGTCGAGTCCGCCGAGGAAGACGAACTCCGGCCCCTGGTAGTGCCGCTCGGGCCGGCTCCGCGGTTCGGGCAGCAGCGGCAGCAGCGTCCGTACGGTGGCGCTGCCGGACCGGCGGCTGAGCTCGTCGGTCTCCTCGGGGTTGACCAGGATGGTGGCGTCGAAGCGGTGCGGCGCCGCGTCCTCGGAGCGGGCGCAGAGCCGCTCCTCCAGCTTCAGCAGGGGCCGGTAGACGGCGGGCTGGGCGACGATCCGGGCGGCGGGGCCGGGGAGCACCTTGCCGAACTCGCCGAGCGGGTTGGCCAGTCGGGTGCGGTCGGTGCGGATCCGCGCCAGCATGCTCGCGTAGCGCTTGGAGAACAGGTCGTCGGCATAGAGCACCGACCGGGGCCGCGACCCCGGACGGGCGACGGCGGCGGCGTACTGACCGGTCCGCATCGTGTCCCAGATCTCCAGGTCGGCGCCGATGTCGGCCAGGGTGCGGCGCAGCCGGTCCCGCACCTCCGGCGACCACAGCGCCGCCTCCTGCAGCGGCGTGTGGGGACCCCCGACGACCCGGGTGATCACCGAGCGCAGCTGGTCGGCGGCCGTGGGCTTGCCGATGACGTGGGTGCGGTACGTGGTGGTCGGTCGCTCGACGTCACGGTGGCCGATCAGCACCACGTGCACCTGGTCGGGACCGAGCCGGCGGACGAGGTGGTCGAGCAGCCCGCCGATCACCACCTGCTTGCCGAACGCCCGGGGCTCCGGCTCGCTGGCTGTGATCAGCACGGCCGATCGCGTCCGCGCGCTCATCGCCGGCGTCCCAGGGACGGGACCACGGCCTGCAGACCCTGCCGCACCGCGGTCCGGGCCAGCAGCATCGAGGCGCCGGCGACCGTGACCCCGCAGACACCGGTGAGCACGATCAGCGACAGCAGCTCCCCCGGTGGCAGCAGGGACCGGATCCCCAGTCCGACGGCGGCGGTGACCCCGGCGACGGCCAGCGCGGGCAGCACCGTGTCGGCCAGCTCGCGACCCCCGACCCCGGTCACCCGCTGCAGCAGGATCAACCGGGCCACGCAGTAGACCAGGTTGAAGCCCAGGTGCACCGCGGCCACGGCGACCAGCCCGGTCCGGGCGACGAGGACGAAGGCCACCAGCATCGCTGCGGTGGCGGGAAGATCCAGGATGATCATGGTGCGCAACCTGCCCATCGCGACGAACACGTCGCCACTGGCCCAGGCGATCGACATCAAGCCGAGACTGAGCGAGATCAACATCATCGGGGTGACCGCGGGACCCCACTGCGCGGAGAACAGCACCGGCACCGCGTCGCGGGCCAGCACGGCCAGGGTGGTGGCGGCGGCCAGACCGTACAGGGAGAGCAGCCGGGTCGCCTTGAGCATCGTGGTGATCAAGGCGTCGCGGCCCCGGGCGTACGACCGCGAGTAGGCCGCCAGGGCGACGCCGGAGAAGATCCACAGCACGTTCTCGATGCCCATCTCGGGCAGCTTGTACGCCATCCCGTACAGGCCGAGGGCCGACGCCCCGAGCACACCGCCGACGACCAGGTAGTCCACGTTGCTGCGGACCGAGCCGAGGACCCGGATCACCGTCACCTGCCCGCCGAAACCGAGCAGCGAGCGCACCGTGGCCGGATCGAGCCTCAGCACCGGTCGGACCGGCTCCAGCACGGTCAGCAGGATCAGGGCCGCCAGCTCGCTGACCACGATCCCCGCCGCGATGCTGATCGGCCCACCCACGGTGAGGGCCAGCGGGATGGAGACGGCGACCCGGACCGCGGCACGGAGCAGGTCGACGACGGTCCGACGCTTGAACAGCAGGTCGCGCTTCAGCACGGCGTCGCTCACCTGACCGGCGCCGCGGAACAACGGGTAGGTGAAGATCAACGCGAACAGCCAGGCCTGGTCCGGGGCGCCGAACAGCCGTGCGATCAAGGGCGAGGCCGCGGCGCCGGCACCGGCGATCACCGCGGAGATGATCAGGTTGAGGGTGCCCGCCGTGCGGGTCCGGCGGGTGATGCCACGCTCCTGGTCGGCCACCACGGCCGCCCCGACCCCGAGGTCGAGGGCGGCGTCCAGCATGGCGATCAGGGTGAGCGCCGCCGTCACCAGACCGAAGTCCTCCGGGGTCAGTAACCGGGCGAGCACCAGGGTGAGGACGAAGATCACCACCCGGTTCCCGCCCCAGGCGAGGGTGGTCCAGAGGAACCCTCCGACGGCAGTGCTCCCGCCGCGGGGCCCGGGCTCGTCGGCCAGGGCGTCGATCACCGTCTCGTCGACGGGCGGCTCGACTCCGGGCTCGAAGTCGGGGTGGCGTGCGGGCTGGAAGAGCGTCGTCCTCTCGTCCACCGGACGTGCTCGTCC
>JBMDXL010000760.1:0-5911 GCA_048594465.1 Microlunatus sp.
GTGCTCTTCTGGGCGATCGGGGCCTTCTCGCTGTTCGCCGCCGCCGTGGGCATCGTCGACTACACCACCCGGCTGATGTCGGACGTGCTGAAGTCGACGTACCTGCGCAACCGTGAGATCACCGAGAGCCGGCTCTACACCTACCTGGTGCTGGCCATCGTCGGGATCGGCATCGCCATCCTGCTGGCCGGGCTGGACCAGCCGCTGGTGCTGCTGGTCATCTCCGGCTGCACGGCCGGGGTGATGATGTTCATCTACTCGATCCTGCTGCTGGTGATGAACCGGACCGCGCTGCCCGCCAGCATCAGGGTCCGCAGCTACCGGGTGGCGGCGCTGATCTGGTCCACGGTGTTCTTCGGCTTCATGGCGGTGCTGGCGCTGAACGAGCAGGTCCGCAAGCTGTTCTGACGGCAGCGAGGATCCGCGAGCCCCTCCGACGGGCACGCCTCGGCGTCCTGAGGCGTACCAGCCGAGGTCTTGGCCGCTTCACAGCCTGGTGCTGGCACTCACCAAAGGGGAGTGCTAATGTCGTTTTGGCACTCTCCCCTGGAGTGTGCCAACGGTCGAGGCGGCACCCGCGACGACGCACCGACCACCGTACTCGTACACACACGCACTCCAACTGAAAGGGGTTTGAACGTGTCCACCACGATCAAGCCGCTCGAGGATCGCATCCTCGTCCAGCCGCTCGAGGCCGAGCAGACCACCAAGTCCGGCCTGGTCATCCCCGACACCGCCAAGGAGAAGCCGCAGGAGGGCAAGGTGCTCGCCACCGGTCCCGGGCGGATCGACGACAACGGCAACCGCGTCCCGCTCGACGTCTCCGTCGACGACGTCGTGATCTTCAGCAAGTACGGCGGCACCGAGGTCAAGTACGACGGCCAGGACCTGCTGCTGCTGAACGCCCGCGACATCCTCGCCGTCGTCACCAAGTAAGGAACCCAACCCATGGCAAAGATCCTTCAGTTCGACGAGGAGGCACGCCGCTCGCTCGAGCGGGGCGTCGACATCCTCGCCAACACCGTGAAGGTCACCCTCGGCCCGAAGGGCCGTTACGTGGTGCTCGACAAGAAGTGGGGCGCCCCCACGATCACGAACGACGGCGTGACCGTCGCCCGTGAGGTCGAGCTGGACGACCCGTACGAGAACCTCGGCGCGCAGCTCGCCAAGGAGGTGGCCACCAAGACCAACGACGTCGCCGGTGACGGCACCACCACCGCGACCGTGCTGGCCCAGGCCCTGGTCCACGAGGGCCTCAAGGCCGTCGCGTCCGGCGCCAACCCGATCGGCCTCAAGCGGGGCATCGACGCGGCGGTCACCGCCGTCGTCGAGCGTCTGCGCGAGATCGCGCGGGACGTGGAGACCACCGAGGACATGTCCCACGTGGCCACCATCTCCGCGCGGGACGCCGAGATCGGCACCCTGATCGCCGACGCGTTCGACAAGGTCGGCAAGGACGGCGTGATCACCGTCGACGAGTCGAACACCTTCGGCACCGAGCTCGACTTCACCGAGGGCATGCAGTTCGACAAGGGCTACCTGTCGCCCTACTTCGTCACCGACCCGGAGCGGATGGAGGCCGTCCTCGACGACCCGTACATCCTCATCAACTCCGGCAAGATCAGCTCGATGAACGAGCTGCTGCCGCTGCTGGAGAAGGTGATCGGCGCGTCCGGCACCCTCTTCATCGTGGCCGAGGACGTCGACGGCGAGGCGCTGTCCACCCTGGTGGTGAACAAGATCCGCGGCACCTTCACCTCGGTCGCGGTCAAGGCCCCGGCCTTCGGTGACCGTCGCAAGGCCATGCTCGAGGACATCGCCATCCTGACCGGTGGCACCGTCGTCGCGCCCGAGGTCGGGCTGAAGCTCGACCAGATCGGCCTGGAGTCCCTGGGCCGCGCCCGTCGGATCGTGGTCACCAAGGACAACACCACGATCGTCGACGGCGCCGGTTCGAGCGACGAGGTCAAGGGCCGGGTGGCTCAGCTGCAGGCCGAGATCGAGCGGACCGACTCCGACTGGGATCGCGAGAAGTTGCAGGAGCGGGTGGCCAAGCTCGCCGGCGGTGTCTGCGTGATCAAGGTCGGCGCGGCCACCGAGGTCGAGCTCAAGGAGAAGAAGCACCGGATCGAGGACGCGGTGTCCGCGACCCGTGCGGCGATCGAGGAGGGCATCGTGGCCGGTGGCGGTTCCGCCATCATCCACGCGGGTGCCGCCCTCGACGGCGACCTGGGTCTGACCGGTGACGAGAAGGTCGGCGTCGGCATCGTCCGTCGTTCGCTGGTCGAGCCGCTGCGCTGGATCGCCGAGAACGGTGGCTACCAGGGCTACGTCGTCACCTCCAAGGTGGCCGAGCTGACGCCGGGCAACGGCTTCAACGCGGCGACCGGCGAGTACGGCGACCTGCTCGGCGCCGGCGTCCTCGACCCGGTCAAGGTGACCCGGTCGGCGCTGGCCAACGCGGCGTCGATCGCCTCGCTGCTGCTCACTACCGAGACCCTGGTGGTGGAGAAGCCCGAGGAGGAGGAGCCGGCTGCCGCCGGTCACGGTCACTCGCACTGACCCGTCTCCGCTGAACGCCCGCTGGGCCCTTCCCCTTCGGGGGGAGGGCCCTGTGGCGTCTGGCGGGTCTTGACAGTGGGCGCGCGGTGGTCGCGCGGCCGCGGGGTGGTCGAGCGGCGGTGAGCGCTGGTCGAGTGGCGGTGGGGTGGTCGATCGCGACGGCCTGAGGAGCGCCCGTCGTTCCTGCCCCGGCTCGGGCTCGAACATTCCGTCAAATGACGGGATGTTCGGCGTCTGGTGGCTCGTGGGCGCGAAAGTGCGGTCGAGTGACGGAATGTTCGAGACCCCAGGCGACCGATGAGGGAGCCCTCACCCAGATGAGACGGACCTCATCCAGCCGTCATCGGTGTCTCATCCGGCACCGGTGGAATCTTCCTCAGACGGGCACCGGGCCCGTTCTCCAAGCAGAGGAGTTCGGAATGACCATCTCCACCACCGCCCGTCGTCTCGCCCGCTGGGCCGTCGTCCCCGCCGCCGTCGGTCTCGGGCTCAGCCTGACCGCGCTGTCCGCCCCGACCGCCGAGGCGGCCGGGTACACCTGCAACGGCTACAAGGCCACCATCGTCGGCACCAACGGCAACAACGACATCGAGGGCACCAGCGGCCGCGACGTGATCGTGGCCCTGGGCGGCCACGACGAGATCGACGGCAACGGCGGCAACGACGTCATCTGCGCCGGCGCCGGCAACGACGAGGTCGACGGCGGGTCCGGCAACGACTGGATCGACGGCGGCTCGGGCCACGACGACCTCGAGGGCAGCTCCGGCAACGACTCGATCAAGGGCGGCTCCGGCAACGACCACGTCGAGGGCGAGAGCGGCAAGGACACGCTGTGGGGCAACTCCGGCCGTGACCTGGTCGAGGGCGGCACCGGCTCGGACAAGGTGAGCGGTGGTTCCGGCGCCGACGTGGTCAAGCAGAAGTACGCCAGCGACCGCCAGGAGGACCGCTGGGAGGACCAGAACCGCGACGACGACTGAGTGCCGGTCCTGATCAGCTGACCGCGACCTCCCTCGCGTCCCGCCCCACCGCCGCCCGGCGGCGTCGGCGGGGCCCGAGGGAGGTCGTCGGCGTCCGGGCCCGCAGTAGGCTCCCGCGGGTGACGTCAGCCCCGACCCCGAACCCCTTCCTGACCGCCAGCGACCTGCCGTACGAGCTGCCGCCGTTCGCCGACATCCGGCTGGAGCACTTCCGCCCCGCGCTGGACGCCGGGATGACCGAGCAGCTCGCCGAGATCCGGGCCATCGCGGACTCCGACGACGAACCCACCTTCGACAACACCGTCGTGGCGCTGGAGCGCTCCGGCCGGACCCTGGACCGCGTCCGCCGGGTGTTCTGGTGCCTGACCTCGGCCGACACCAACCCCGAGCTGCAGGAGATCGAGACCGCGTACGCGCCGAGACTGTCGGCCCACGCCGACGCGATCACCCTGGACCGGGCGCTCTTCGCGCGGATCGACGACCTGCACGGCCGGCGCGACCAGCTCGGGCTGGACGCCGAGTCGGCCAAGCTCCTCGACCGCTACCACCTCGACTTCGTCCGGGCCGGTGCGGCCCTGGACGAGACCGACCAGGACCGGCTCCGGGCGCTGAACGCCGAGCTGGCCACGCTGTCCACCGAGTTCGGGGTGCGGCTGCTCGCGGCCGCCAAGGGGTCGGCGGTGCACGTCACCGACGTGGCCGAGCTGGACGGGCTCAGTGACGACGCCATCGCCGCAGCGGCGGAGGCCGCCGGCGCCCGAGACCTGGACGGCTATCTGATCGAGCTGATCCTGCCCACCCACCAGCCCGTGCTCAGCTCGCTGCACCATCGCGAGCTGCGACGCCGGGTGCTGGCCGCGTCGACCGGCCGGGGGGCCGGCACCGACACCGACACCAGCGAGATCGTCCGGGCGATGGTGGTGGCGCGGGCCCGCCGGGCGGTCCTGCTGGGCTACCCGACGCACAGCGACTACGTCCTCGCCGACCGTACGGTCGGGTCGAACGCGCGGCTGGACGCGACCCTGGAGCAGCTGATCCCGGCCGCCGTCGAGAACGCCCACCGCGACCAGGCGCGGCTGGCCGACGCGCTCGCCGCCGACACCGGGGCCACCGACTTCGGCGCCCACGACTGGGCCTACTACGCCGAACGGGTCGACGCCGCCGGCGACGGGGAGACGGCGGGCCCCGACGCGGCCCGGCTGCGCTCCTTCTTCGAGCTCACCCGGACGATCGAGGAGGGGGTGTTCGGAGCGGCCGGAGCCGTCTACGGGCTGTCCTTCCGGCGCCGGTCCGACCTGATCGGCTACCACCCCGACGTGGTCGTGTACGAGGTGGCGGACGCCTCCGGCGAGCCGGTCGGGCTGTTCCTCGGCGACTACTACACGCGGCCGGGCAAGCAGGGCGGGGCCTGGATGGAGTCGCTGGTCGCGCAGAACCGCCTCCTCGGTCAGCGCCCGGTGGTGGTCAACAACCTGAACCTGGCCAAGCCGCCGGCGGGACAGCCGACGCTGCTGAGCATGGCCGAGATCACCACCCTGTTCCACGAGTTCGGCCACGCGCTGCACGGGCTGCTGTCCTGCGTCACCTACCCGCGGCTGGCCGGCACGGCGGTGTCCAAGGACTTCGTCGAGTACCCGTCCCAGGTCAACGAGATGTGGGGCACCGACCCGGCGATGCTCGACCGATACGCCCGGCACCTGGAAACCGGCGAGCCGCTGCCCGCCGACCAGGTGGCCGCGCTGCAGGGGGAGGGCGGGGCCGACCAGGCCCGCGAGACGATCAGCTTCCTCGCGGCCACCTGGCTGGATCTCGCCTGGCACCGGCTGACCGAGGACGAGGTCGACGAGGCCGTCCGCGACATCGACGCGTTCGAGGCGCGCGTGCTCGGAGCGGTCGGGCTGGACGTGGCCGCGATCCCGCCGCGCTACCGGAGCCGGTACTTCAACCACATCTTCTCCTCCGGCTACGCGGCGGGCTACTACTCCTACATCTGGAGCGAGATCCTCGACGCCGACACCGTGGAGTGGTTCGCCGAGCACCGCGACCGCCTGCGTGAGGCCGGTGACACCTTCCGGGACGCGCTGCTCAGCCGGGGCGGGAGCGGCGACGAGATGGGCTACTTCGCGGCGTTCCGCGGGCGTGCGCCCCGGATCGAGCCGCTGCTGCGCCGCCGGGGTCTGCTGCCGGCCTGACCCCTCCCGGGCCGACCGGATGTCGCCGGCGAGTCACGTACGGCGGTGGTGTGGCGGCGGGGCCGACCGTTGGCCGCCGCGGAGTCACGTGCGGCGCCAACCACGCGCAGACCGCGCGCTGACCGGGAGGAGCCAACCACCCTGCGGTCGAGTCCGGCCCCGGGGCCCGTTCCGGAT
>JBMDXL010000761.1:0-3270 GCA_048594465.1 Microlunatus sp.
GCCCAGGTCAGGGTGCCCAGCCCGAGCCGCGACGTCCGCAGCCCGCTGCTCCCGACCCGACGCGTTTCCATGGTCGGAGAGGGTATAGGGGTCCCGGGCGCCGGGCGGGATCACCCGGCCCCCCGGGGTTACCGACCAGTAAGTTGGGCGCATGCGACTCGGTCTGAATCTGGGCTACATGGTGGGCGCCGACGACGCGCGGGGGCAGCTGCGGGTGACCCAGCACGCCGAGTCGCTGGGCTACGAGGTGGTGTGGGCGGCGGAGGCGTACGGGTCGGACAGCCCGACCGTGCTGGCCTGGCTGGCTGCGCAGACCTCCACCATCGCCATCGGCTCGGCGGTGATGCAGATCCCGGCCCGCACCCCGGCGATGACGGCGATGACCGCGGCCAGCCTGGACCTGCTGAGCGAGGGCCGGTTCCGGCTCGGCCTGGGGGTCTCGGGGCCGCAGGTCTCCGAGGGCTGGCACGGGGTCCGTTTCGACCGGCCGCTGGCCCGGACGCGTGAGTTCGTGGACATCGTCCGGCTGGCCCTCAGCCGCAGCACGGTGGCGTACGAGGGCCGGACCTACCAGCTGCCCCTGCCCGACGGTCCCGGCAAGGCGCTCAAGCTCACCATCGCCCCGCACGCCGACCGGATCCCGGTCTACCTGGCCGCTGTCGGGCCCAAGAACCTCGAGCTGGCCGGGGAGATCGCGGACGGTTGGCTGGCGGTGTTCCTCGCTCCCGGCTACGCCGACGAGCAGCTGGCCCAGGTCGACGCCGGTCGGGCGACGGCGGGCCGGGACCGGACGGGCTTCGACGTGGTGGCCAGCATCCCGCTGGTGGTGGGCGCGGATCCCCGGACCTGCGCCGACCCGGTCCGCGCCTACACCGCCCTCTACGTCGGCGGGATGGGCAGCCGGGACAAGAACTTCTACAACCAGCTCGCCGTCCGGATGGGCTACGAGGAGGCCGCCGCCACCGTCCAGGACCTCTACCTGTCCCGGCGGCCGCGGGACGCCATGGCGGCGGTCCCGTACGAGCTGATCGACTCCACCTCGCTGCTCGGACCGAAGGAGCGGCTGGCCGAGCGGCTGAGCGAGTTCGCTGCGGCCGGGGTCACCACCGCGGCCCTGGTGCCGTACGGGGACACGCTGGAGGAAAAGCTGGCCGCGCTGACCACCGCGGCCGAGGCGCTGGAGCTGGCCGGGGTCTAGGCCCCGGTCTCGACGGGCACCCGGTCTGGACTACCCCTGCGGCAGCGGCTCGAGCACCCCGGTGAGCAGCAGGACCGCGACCAGGGCGGCCAGGCCGAGGCGGTAGATCACGAACGGCCGGAACGTGTGGGTGCTGATGTACTTCAGCAGCCAGTGGATGACGGCCAGACCGACACCGAAGGCGACCACGGTGGCCAGGATGATCGGACCCCAGGCGGGCTCCACCGGGTCGGCGGAGATGTCGAACAGCTTGAAGAAGCCGGAGCCGACCACCGCGGGGATGGCCAGCAGGAAGGCGTACTTGGCCGCGGCCTCGCGCTTGTAGCCCATGGCCAGCCCGGCCGCGATCGTGGCGCCGGACCGGGACACGCCGGGGATCAGGGCGAGGGACTGGGCCAGACCGAACAGGACGCCGTGCTTCCAGGTCAGCGACTCCAGCGGACGGATGTTCTTGGCGAAGTGGTCGGCGACGCCGATCACGATGCCGAAGCCGGCCAGCATCGCGGTGGTGATCCACAGGTTCCGCAGCGCCGAGTCGATGGCGTCCTGGAACAGCAGTCCGAGCACCACGATGGGCAGCGAGCCGATGATCACCAACCAGCCCATCCGGGCCTCTGGGTCGTCCCGCGGGATCCGGCCCACCAGGGCCAGGCACCAGTTCTTGATGATCAACGCGATCTCGCGCCGGAAGTCGATGATCACCGCGGTCTCGGTGCCCAGCTGGCTGATGGCGGTGAACGCCGAACCGGGGTCCCGTCCGCCGTAGAACTGCCCGACGATCGACAGGTGCGCGCTGGAGGAGATCGGCAGGAACTCCGTCAGCCCCTGCACGATGCCGAGTACCAGTGCCTCGAGCCAGCCCATTGCCCACCTTCACTTCGCGTTCTCGTCCGCCGACCCCGACGAGGGGCCCGCCCTACCGTAGAGCGTCGTGTCGTTCGTGGCGGGCGACACCCTCGGCTAGAACTGGTGTCGTGACCATCCACAGCGACCACCCGTTCCTGCCCCCGGAGGGGGAGCGCAGTGCGCTGCGGCGGTTCCGTGGCCGGGCGGTCGCCCCGGTCAGCCTGTGGACCGCGTACGCCGGCGACCGCCGGGTCGGCTGGACGGTGTCCTCGCTGCTGGTGGCCGACGGTCCCGAGCCGACCCTGCTCGGTCTGCTCGACCCGGACGCCGACCTGACCGAGGCCGTCGAACCGGGCGACGGCCCGGCGCGCCGGCTCGCGGTCAGCCTGCTCGGCTGGCAGCACCGGCAGCTTCCGGACGCCTTCGCCGGTCTGGCCCCCGCCCCGGGCGGTCCGTTCCGGCTGACCGACTGGCGGGAGACCCCGTACGGACCCGTGGTGGCCGACGCCCCCGGCTGGCTGGGGGCCACCGTGCTGGAGACCCGGTCGGTCGGCTGGTCCACGCTGCTCACCGCGCGGATCGACGAGGTCGAGCTCGGGGCGTCCGAGACCGACCTGCTGGGGCACGTCCACGGTCGGTATCTGCCGATCCCGTTCTGACCTGCGCTCCGCGTCGACGCTGGGCGCGCCCGACTAGGGTCGGCCCATGGCCACCGTCCTGCTGGTCCGCCACGGGCGGACCTCTGCCAACACCGCCGGCATCCTCGCCGGCCGCAGCCCCGGCGTCGAGCTGGACGACGTCGGCCGCACCCAGGCCAGCACCCTCGGTGAGCGGATGGCCGCTGTCGGCCTGGCCGCCCTGGTCAGCTCGCCGCTGCGTCGGTGCCGGCAGACCCAGCAGGCGCTCGTCGCCGCCCGCACCGAACCCGTCCCCACGGCGGTCGACGCCGGGCTGATCGAGTGCGGGTACGGCGAGTGGACCGGCCGGAGCCTCAAGGACCTGAGCAAGGAGAAGCTCTGGAAGACGGTGCAGCAGCAGCCGTCGGCGGTGCGCTTCCCCGGCGGCGAGGCGATGACCGAGATGGCCGCCCGCGCCGTCGGGGCCGTCCGGACCTGGGACGACAAGGTGCGGGCCGAGCACGGCGACGACGCCGTCTGGGTGGCCGTCTCCCACGGGGACGTGATCAAGGCGATCCTGGCCGACGCGCTCGGCACCCACCTGGACAC
>JBMDXL010000762.1:0-5034 GCA_048594465.1 Microlunatus sp.
TACGTCTGCACGGTGCCGTCGGCATCGGGGACCTCGACCTCGCACCACCCGTCGTACGCGATCGGCTCGTCGTACTGGGAGATCTGGTAGTTCTTCGGCATGTCGGGGTAGAAGTAGTTCTTCCGCGCGAACCGGCACCACTCGGCGATCGAGCAGTTGAGGGCCAGACCGATCCGGATGGCGGACTCGATGGCCTTGGCGTTCACCACGGGCAGAGAACCGGGCAGACCCAGGCAGACCGGGCAGGTCTGCGTGTTCGGCTCGGCCCCGAAGACCGTCGAGCAGCCGCAGAACATCTTGGAGGCGGTGTTGAGCTCGACGTGGACCTCGAGACCCAGCACCGGGTCGTAGCGGTCGAGCGCGTCGGCGTAGTCGATCACGGGCTCACTCATCGGGCCACCTCGAGATCCTTGATCGGGGTCAGCAGGGGTCCGCCCCAGCGCGCGGTCAGGGCCCGCTCCAGCGCGGCCCCGACCCGGTAGAGGCGGTCGTCGGCCAGCGGCGGCGCCATCACCTGCAGACCCACCGGCAGCCCGTCCTCCGGGGCGAGCCCGACGGGGAAGGACGCGGAGGCGTTGCCGGCCAGGTTGGACGGGATGGTGCACAGGTCGTTCATGTACATGGCGAGCGGGTCGTCCACCTTCTCCCCCAGCGGGAAGGCCGTCACCGGGGTGGACGGCGACACCAGCACGTCGACGGAGTCGAACGCGGCGGCGAAGTCGCGGCTGATCAGGGTCCGCACCTTCTGGGCCGAGCCGTAGTAGGCGTCGTAGTAGCCGCTGGACAGGGCGTAGGTGCCGATGATGATCCGGCGCTTCACCTCGGCGCCGAACCCGGCCTCGCGGGTCAGCCCCATCACCTGCTCGGCGCTGTGGCTGCCGTCGTCGCCGACCCGCAGACCGAAGCGCATGGCGTCGAACTTGGCCAGGTTGGAGGACACCTCGCTGGGCATGATCAGGTAGTAGGCACCCAGGGCGTAGACGAAGTGCGGGCAGGACACCTCGACGATCTCGGCCCCCAGCGAGGCCAGCAGCTCGACGGCTTCGCGGAAGCGCTGCTCGACGCCGGGCGCGTAGCCCTCGCCGCTCAGCTCCTTGACCACGCCGATCCGTAGCCCTGAGACGTCACCGGACCGGGCCGCCTCGACCACCGGCGGGACCGGCGCGTTGATGGAGGTGGAGTCCAGCGGGTCGTGGCCGGCGATCACCTCGTGCAGCAGCGCGGCGTCCAGCACCGTACGGGCGCACGGGCCCGGCTGGTCCAGGGAGGAGGCCATGGCGACCACGCCGTAGCGCGAGGTGCCGCCGTACGTCGGCTTCACCCCGACCGTGCCGGTCACCGATGCGGGCTGGCGGATGGAGCCACCGGTGTCGGTGCCGATGGCCAGTGGCGCCTCGAAGGCGGCCAGCGCGGCCGCGCTGCCGCCGCCGGACCCACCCGGGATGCGGGTCGTGTCCCACGGGTTCCGGGTCGGCCCGTACGCGGAGTTCTCGGTGGAGGAGCCCATGGCGAACTCGTCCAGGTTGGTCTTGCCCAGGATCACCAGGTCGGCGTCCAGCAGCCGTCGGGTGACCGTCGCGTCGTACGGGGGGTACCAGTTCTCCAGCATCTTGGAGCCACAGGTCGTCGGCGCGCCGCGGTAGGTGAGGATGTCCTTGAGGGCCAGGGGGACGCCGGCCAGCGGTCCCAGCTTCTCCCCGCCGGCGATCCGGTGGTCGATCACAGCGGCCTGCTCCAGCGCCCGCTCGGCGTCCACGTGCAGGAAGGCGTGCACCTCGCCGTCGACGGCGGCGATCCGGTCCAGGTGGGCCGCGGTGACCGCGACCGAGGTGGTCTCGCCGCTCGCGATGGCCGCGGCCAGGTCGGCGGCGGTGCTGTGGGTGACGTCGGTCGCCATCACGCCTCCCCGAGGATGCGCGGGACGCGGAAGCGGTCCTGCTCCGACGCGGGGGCCCCGGCCAGCACCTGGTCCACCGGCAGCGACGGCCGCACCTCGTCGGCGCGGAACACGTTGGTCAGCGGCAGCGCGTGCGAGGTCGGCGGGATGTCGTCGGTCGCGACGTCGGACACGCTCGCCACCGACTCCAGGATCACGTCGAGCTGCGGGGCCAGGTGCACCAGCTCCGCCTCGGTCATCTCGATCCGGGCCAGCCGCGCGAGGGCGGCCACGTCCTCAGGACTCAGTGCCACGTGTCAGTTCTCTCTTCGGTGATGGTGGTGCTCAGCAGCTCGTTCGGTCGGTCAGCCATCCTAGGCCCGCTCGCTCACGTCTCGGAGCACGAAGCCGGTCTTCAGCTTGGGCGTGAAGAACGTCGACTTCGGCGGCATCAGCAGGCCCTCGCGGGCGGTGCGCTCGATCTCGGCCACGGACACCGGCCGGATCAGCACGGCGGCCTCGGCCCGGCCGTCGTCGACGGCCGCCATCGTCTCGACCAGACCGTGCTGGTAGGTCACCGGCACGTCGCCCAGGGTGTGCTCGAGCCAGGCCCCGTCCAGCGATCGGACACCCTCGAAGGCACCGGGCACGGGGGTCATCCGGTAGGTGCGGTCCCGCGTGTAGAGCACCAGGAAGCCCTCGTCGACCATGGCGGCCAACGTCTGCGGGGTGGGTCGTTCCATGTCGCTCAGCGAGAAGGTGTGGCTGAACTCGGCGTACATCCGGTCGTAGAGCCGGTGGATCGCGGCCACGCTGAGCTGGTCGGCGACCAACTCGCTGACGAAGGTGAGGGTCTCCTCGGCGGGGGTGTCGGTGCGCCCGGTGGCCGCCCGGACCTCGTCACGGTAGGTGCGGCTGATCCCGTACCGGTGGTGACCGTCGGCGATCAGCACGTCGTCGGCGGCGATCGCGGCGCTGATCGCGGCGACCCGGTCGGGATCGGTGACCCGCTCGACCCGGTGCGTGACGCCGTCGTCGGTCACCTCACCGACCGGCTCCCCGGGTTCGGCCAGCAGCCCGGCCAGACCGGCGGCCAGGGACAGACCCCAGACCGGCGACAGGTTCGCCTCGGTCGCCCGGGTCAGGTCCAACCGGTCGGTCGAGGCCTTGGGTGTGGTGCGCTCGTGCGGCAGCACCCCACCGGCGTCGACGTCCACCACCTGCAGACCGCCGAGCACGCCGACGATCTCCCGCGCCTGGCCCGTCTCGTCGGTGAACGCCAGCCGGTAGAGGGTGAAGCTCGGTCGCTCGTCGGTCACCAGCACCCCGGACCCGCGCCACTCCCGCAGCACGTCGGCGGCCCGCTCGTAGCGGTCGTCGCCGCCGCGGGGGACGTCGACGTGGGTGATGTTGTGCTCGTCCAGCGCGAGGTAGTGGTCGAGGTCGGCGTCGGACAGCACGTCGTACGGCGGCGCGATCAGTCGGGAGAGCCCGGCGACATCGGCGTAGCGGACGGCGGGGAAGGGCAGGAAGCGGGGCACGGAGACACCCTGTCACGCGCCACGGTCCGGGCTGAAACACACGGGTAACGAACGATGGGAGAGGATGGCTCCGTGTACCTGATGCGCGTGGCCCTGCCCGACCGCCCCGGCTCGCTGGGCGCGGTCGCCAGTGCGATGGGCAGCGTGGGCGGTGACATCAACGCCGTCGAGATCGTCGAGAAGGGCTCCGGTGTCGTCGTCGACGACTTCATCGTGGACCTGCCGCCCGGTCAGCTGCCGGAGACCATCATCACCGCCTGCCACCACCTGGAGGGCGTACGGGTCGAGTGGATCTCCCGCTATCCCGAGGGCGGCGGTCTGCAGTCGGACCTGGAGGCTCTGGAGCGGATGACCGCCGACCCGGAGAACGCGGCGGAGACCCTGGTCTCGCTCAGCCCGGTGGTGTTCCGGTCGCACTGGTCGGTGCTGCTCGGGGTGGGTGGCGGCGAGGTGGTGAGCCTGGCCTCGACCACCCTGGCCCCCGACTTCGACACGGCCAGCGCCGCGCCTCTGGCCCCCTTCGACATCACCCACCGGTTGGAGCTGGCCTCCGGCTGGCTGCCGGGCTGGGCGGACTCCACCGTGGTCGTGGTCCCGTTGAGCCGGGACCGCGCCATCGCCATCGGCCGCCTCGGCGGGCCGGCGTTCCTGGACTCCGAGATCGCGCGGCTGCACCACCTGGCCGCCCTGATCCCGTAGGCCCTGTCCCGTCAGCGCCATTCCCGTACGCGCCCTCGCCGTTCCGTCGTCACGTAGCCTGCCCCGATGACCTGGGGGGAGGTGTTGGCCTGGCTGACCTCCGTCGCGTTCGGGGTCGTGTCGGCCATCGTCCCGGTGGTCAACGCCGAGGTCTACGTGCTCGTCTCCCAGGTGTCCGCCGTCGCCGGCGTCGTGCCCGTGGCGGTCGGCGTGGGCATCGGTCAGACCGTCGGCAAGTGCCTGCTGTTCCTCGGCGTCCGGCGGGGCCGCCGATTCCGCTTCGTCCGTGAGCACCGGGCGAAGACCCGCACGGAGCCGCGGGGGCGCCTGCGACAGCGCTGGCACGACGCCATCCAGGCGCTGCTGCGGCTGGTGGGCACCAAGCGCTGGGGTCTGCCGATCACCCTGCTGGCGGCGGTGCTCGGCTTCCCCCCGCTCTACGCCGTCGCGCTGCTCGCCGGGGCGACCACCATGAAGCTGCGCTACTTCGCCGCGGTCGTGCTGGTCGGCCGGGTCACCCGGTTCCTGCTGGTCGCGTACGGGGGCGCGGTGCTGCCGTTCTGGTGAGCCGTCAGCCCTGGTCACCCAGGCCGAAGCCGATGTTCCCGGTCCTCAGGTAGTAGACGTACCAGCCGAGCAGGAAGCAGGCGAGCAGGGCGCCGAACAGAGCCAGGCTGACCCAGATCCGCATCCGCCGCTTGGACTTCGTGGTCGGCACCATGCCCGGACCCCACTCGCCCAGGTTCGGCTGGACCCGCGGCGGCGTACCCGCGTTCAGGTTGAGGTTACTAAACACTCGCAATGGGTACACTCCTAGGTGTGGAGATTGACAAGAAGCCGCAGGCGGCAGCGTTGTACGTCCGGATCAGCCAGGACTCAGCCGGGGAAGCACTGGGAGTTCAGCGCCAGGAGGCCGAG
>JBMDXL010000763.1:0-1913 GCA_048594465.1 Microlunatus sp.
TACGCGGTTCGGGGACCGTTGTTCTTCGCCTCCAGCAACGACCTCGTCTACCAGTTCGACTACGCCGGGGATCCGGCCGAGGTGATCATCGACCTGTCCCAGTCGCAGATCTACGACTCGTCATCGGTGGCGGCGCTGGACGCGATCGAGCTGAAGTACCGCCAGCACGGCACCCACGTGAGCATCGTCGGGCTGAACGAACCGAGCCAGGACTGGCACGGTCGGCTGACGGGTCGGCTGGGGGCCGGGCAGTGACGCCGGGACCGTCCCCCCTTGCGTCCGACGGCATGCAGGTCGGGGTGGTTGCCGAGCGGCTGGGTCTGTCGGTCCGGACCCTGCACCACTGGGAGGAGAAGGGGCTGGTGACGCCCTCGCACCGGTCGTCGGGCGGCTTCCGGCTCTACACCGAGACCGACGTCGAACGGCTGCTGCTGATCCGCCGGATGAAACCGCTGGGCTTCACCCTGGAGGAGATGCGGGACCTGCTGGCCGCCTTCGCCGCGCTCGCCGAGGACCCCGCCGACGCGGCGGCCCTGGCCTTCGCGGAGCGGTGCCGGCAGCGGACGGAGGAGGGCAGGGCCGAGCTGGTCCGCAAGCTGACCTGGGCCGACGAGTTCTCCGCCCTGCTGGCCGAACGGCTTCCCGGCGACCGCTCATAGCACGGAAGTCGACACGGTCCCGGCGAGCGGGGCCGTAGTCTGACCCCATGCGCGTAGGAGTTTTCGGAGCGACCGGGCAGGTCGGTGGCGTCATGCGGACGCTGCTGGCCGAGCGGTCGTTCCCGGTCACCGACATCAGGTTCTTCGCCTCCGCCCGGTCCGCCGGGCAGAAGCTCGACTTCGCCGGCACCGAGGTCGTCGTGGAGGACACCGCCACCGCCGACTTCACCGGCCTCGACGTGGCCCTGTTCTCCAACGGCAAGACCGCGTCCCTGGCCACCGCGCCGAAGGTCGTCGCCGCCGGGGCGATCGTGATCGACAACTCCTCGGCCTGGCGGATGGATCCGGACGTGCCGCTGGTGGTCAGCGAGGTCAACCCCGAGGACGCGCGACGCCCGGCCAAGGGCATCATCGCCAACCCGAACTGCACCACCATGGCCGCGATGCCGGTGCTCGCCCCGTTGCACCAGCGGGCCGGTCTGACCCGGCTGCGGGTGGCGACCTACCAGGCCGTGTCCGGTTCCGGCGGGGTCGGCGTCAACGAGCTGGACTCGCAGGTGAGGGCCGTCGCCGACTCGGCCGCCGGGCTCGCTTTCGACGGTCGGGCCGTGACCTTCCCCGCGCCGCAGACGTACGCCAAGACCATCGCCTTCAACGTGCTGCCGCTGGCCGGCTCGCTGGTCGCTGACGGCAGCGGCGAGACCGACGAGGAGCAGAAGCTCCGCAACGAGTCGCGCAAGATCCTGCACCTGCCCGAGCTGCTGGTCGCCGGGACCTGCGTCCGGGTGCCCGTGTTCACGGGGCACTCCCTTTCTCTGCACGCCGAGTTCGCGGAGCCGATCAGCCCGGCCGAGGCCACCGCGCTGCTCGCCGAGGCGCCGGGGGTCGCGTTGCTCGACGTGCCGACCCCGCTGGACGCGGCCGGCCAGGATCCGAGCTTCGTCGGCCGGATCCGCACCGACCAGTCCGTGCCCGACGGTCGCGGGCTCGTGCTCTTCGTCAGCAACGACAACCTGCGCAAGGGGGCCGCGCTGAACGCGGTCCAGATCGCGGAGCTCGTCGCCTCGCAGCTGGTCAGCGACCGGCAGGGCTGAGCGTCATGGGGGAGCAGGTCAACGGCGACCGGCGGCCGTCTCCGAGCTCGACCCCGTCGACGGCCGAGGCCCCGGTGCTGGCCATCCTCGGGGCCGGGGTGATGGGCGAGACGGTGCTCTCCGGGCTCATCCGGGCCGGCTGGGACGCCGGTCGCATCGT
>JBMDXL010000764.1:0-1582 GCA_048594465.1 Microlunatus sp.
CAAGGTCGCCACCGCGATGACGACCGGGCAGGGAGGTCCCGACGGGACGATCCCCGCCGGCTACACCTACCTCGGCCAGCTCGTCGACCACGACCTGACCTTCGACCAGACGATCGTGGCGCTGGGTGACACCGTCGCCCCTGCCGACCTGCTGCAGGGCCGCTCGCCCGCGCTCGACCTCGACTGCCTCTACGGCGCCGGGCCGGCCGACCCGGTGTCCTCGGAGTTCTACAAGGACGACCGCCACCTCAAGGTGGGGAAGACGGTGCGGATCGGGCCGGGCAGGCTGGCCGCACGGGCGGAGTACGACCTGCCCCGCGCCGGTGACGGCTCCAGGCAGGACCCGCGCCGGGCGCTGATCCCCGACTTCCGCAACGACGAGAACCTCGCGGTCGCCCAGACCCACCTGGCGATGATCCGCGTCCACAACCGGGTCGTCGACGGGCTCGGGAGCGGCGTACCGACGGGCCAGCGGTTCCGCCGGGCCCGCCGCGCGGTGACGCTGCACTACCAGTGGATGCTGCGCACCGACTACCTGCCGAAGATCTGCGACCCGGCGGTCGTCACCGACGTGTTCACCAACGGCCGCAAGGTCTTCGAGGTCGGCGCCGACCCGATGTCCCTGCCGACCATGCCGGTGGAGTTCTCGGTGGCGGCGTTCCGCTTCGGGCACTCGATGATCCGCGAGGTCTACGACTGGAACTCCGAGTTCCCCCAGGGCCAGGGCAACCTGTTCCTGCTCTTCGACTTCTCCGGCACCTCCGGCTTCCTCGGCGGCGGGTCGGGGGCGCTGCCGAGCAACTGGATCGCCGACTGGCGCCGGATGTACCGGTTCTCCAAGATCGGCCGAGGCGAGCTCAAGCCGCCCAAGCGGGTCAACGTGGCGCGGCGCATCGACACCAGGCTGGCGCCGGACCTCTCCGCCTTGCCCGACGGCTCCTTCGGCGGCAAGAAGGAGGGCTTCGGCCAGATGGCCGCCAACCTGGCCTTCCGCAACCTGCTGCGCGCCAACATGGTCAACCTGGCCAGCGGCCAGGACATGGTGAAGAAGCTGACCGCGGCCGGCGTACCCGTGACCGCGCTGACCAAGCGACAGATCCTCGACGCCGGCGACGGGGCCGACCTCTCGGCGCTGACCAGCGCCGAGCGCGACAAGTTCGCCGCCGACACCCCGCTGTGGTTCTACGTCCTGCGCGAGGCCGAGCTCAACGGCGGCGTCATGACCGGCGTCGGCGCGCGGATCGTCGCCGAGACCTTCCACCGCGCCATGGAGGGCTCGCGCAACAGCATCGTGCGCAACCCCGACTGGCGCCCGAGCCTGGGCCCGGTCGCCGACCGGTTCACGATGATGGACCTGCTGCTGCTGGCCTACGACGACGACGGCGAGGTGCTCGCCCCGCTCGGGGACTGACCGGGCGAGCGGACGGGCGACCGGACGGGCGACCGAGCAGGGGACCGATCGCGGGACAGGACCGGGTCGGGTCGGGAATGCTGGGGGGCCTCGCCACGTTCACTCTGGTACAGGATTCAACTATCCTGTCCAGGACGAACCCAGGAGGCTGACCATGCAGTTCGGTGTCTT
>JBMDXL010000765.1:0-1653 GCA_048594465.1 Microlunatus sp.
TCCACCGGCGCGATGAGCTACGGCTCGATCTCGCAGGAGGCGCACGAGACGCTGGCCATCGCGATGAACCGGCTCGGCGCCCGGTCCAACACCGGCGAGGGCGGCGAGGACAGCGAGCGGCTGCACGACCCGGAGCGGCGCAGCGCGATCAAGCAGGTGGCGTCGGGCCGGTTCGGCGTGACCAGCGACTACCTGACCAACGCCGACGACATCCAGATCAAGATGGCCCAGGGCGCCAAGCCCGGTGAGGGTGGTCAGCTGCCCGGTCAGAAGGTCTACCCGTGGGTGGCCAAGACCCGGCACACGACGCCGGGCGTCGCGCTGATCTCCCCGCCCCCGCACCACGACATCTACTCGATCGAGGATCTGAAGCAGCTGATCCACGACCTGAAGTGCGCCAACCCGTCGGCCCGGGTGCACGTCAAGCTGGTGGCCGAGGTCGGGGTCGGTACGGTCGCCGCCGGGGTCTCCAAGGCCAAGGCCGACGTGGTGCTGATCTCCGGCCACGACGGCGGTACCGGTGCCGCCCCGCTCACCTCGCTCAAGCACGCCGGGGGACCGTGGGAGCTCGGCCTGGCCGAGACCCAGCAGACCCTGCTGCTGAACGGCCTGCGGGACCGGATCGTGGTGCAGGTCGACGGCCAGCTCAAGACCGGTCGTGACGTGGTCATCGGGGCCCTGCTGGGTGCCGAGGAGTACGGCTTCGCCACCGCCCCGCTGGTGGTCAGCGGCTGCATCATGATGCGGGTCTGCCACCTGGACACCTGTCCGGTCGGCGTCGCCACCCAGAACGCCGAGCTGCGGGCCAAGTTCTCCGGCAAGCCGGAGTTCGTGGTCAACTTCTTCGAGTTCATCGCCCAGGAGGTGCGGGAGTACCTGGCCGAGCTGGGCTTCCGGTCCCTGGCCGAGGCCATCGGCCACGCCGAGGTGCTGGACACCGTCGCGGCCGAGAAGCACTGGAAGGCGCACGGTCTCGACCTCGCCCCCGTGCTCTACACCCCCGAGCTCGCCGAGGGGGAGTCCCGGATCAGCACGCGGACCCAGGACCACGGGCTCGAGCAGGCCCTGGACCAGGAGCTGATCGCCATCTGCCAGCCGGCGCTCACCTCCGGCGAGCCGGTCCGGGCGTCGGTGGCGGTGCGCAACGTGAACCGCACGGTCGGCACCATCCTCGGCCACGAGGTGACCAAGGCGACCAGGGGCGCCGGCCTGCCCGACGGCACGATCGACATCACCCTGATCGGGTCGGCCGGACAGAGCTTCGGCGCCTTCCTGCCGGCCGGGGTCACCCTGCGGTTGGAGGGGGACAGCAACGACTACCTGGCCAAGGGACTCTCCGGCGGCCGGATCGTGGTCCGTCCCGACCGGTCCGCCCGGTTCGCCGCCGAGGACAACATCATCGCCGGCAACGTCATCGGCTACGGCGCGACCTCCGGCGAGATCTTCCTCCGTGGCCAGGTGGGCGAGCGCTTCTGCGTCCGCAACTCCGGTGCCACGGCGGTGGTCGAGGGTCTGGGCGACCACGGCTGCGAGTACATGACCGGCGGCGTGGCCCTGGTGCTCGGACCGACGGGCCGCAACATCGCGGCCGGGATGTCCGGCGGGGTCGCGTACTTCCTCGATCTCGACCGCGGCCGGCTGAACACCGACCTG
>JBMDXL010000766.1:0-2223 GCA_048594465.1 Microlunatus sp.
TGGCCCGGTTCTACCGGGACGCCAAGGTGCTGGAGATCGGCGAGGGCACGTCGGAGATCCAGCGGCTGCTGATCGCCCGGGCGCTGGGTCTGCCGGTCGAGTGAGCCCCGCCGGTGCCGCTACGGTGTGGCCCATGGCGGAGCAGACGACGGCAGCCGAGGCGCCCACCGTGCTGGTGGTGATGGGGGTGTCCGGCACCGGGAAGTCCACCGTGGGTGGGTTGCTGGCCGACCGGCTGGGCTGGGAGCTCGCCGAGGGCGACGACCTGCACCCGCCGGCGAACGTGGCCAAGATGCGCGCCGGCACCCCGCTGACCGACGAGGACCGCTGGCCCTGGCTGGACGAGGTGGCCGCCTGGATCCGGTCCCACACCGACACCGGGACCCCGGGGATCATCACCTGCTCGGCGCTGCGACGGGTCTACCGCGATCGGCTGCGCGGGCCGGGGGTGGTGTTCGTGCACCTGGCCGGCACCCGGGAGGAGATCGCGGCCCAGATGGCGAAGCGGTCCGGCCACTTCATGCCGCTCAGCCTGCTGGACTCCCAGCTGGCCACCCTGGAGCCGTTGGAGCCGGACGAGAACGCCGTGGGGGTGAGTGTCGCCCAGCCGCTGGACGACGAGGTCGCCGAGATCATCGCGGCGCTGGGCGAGCGCGCGGCCTAGGCCGGCGACGGGTTGTCACCCGGTCGCCGGCGGACGGTGGCGGGGGTGTGGTGCCCCGTGGGGTGATCCGGGGCGTGGCGTCGAGGTGCACCGACGGCTCGGCGCCCTCGATGGTGGCGAACAGGCGACGGGCCACGTGCGCTCCGTACGCGCGGACGTCGTGGCTCATGGCCGACAGCTGCGGGTAGGTCGACCGGCACAGCAGCGAGTCGTCCCAGGCCAGCAGACTGAGCTCCGACGGCACGACGATCCCCAGCTCGTGGGCCACGCCCAGGGCCAGCACGGCGCCGAGGTCGTCGTCGAAGACGAGCGCCGTGGGCCGGGGCGCTGTGGTGAGGATCTCCCGGACGGCCGAGCGGACCACCTCCATCGAGAAGTCGGTGGTCCAGGTCCGTACCTCGATGGCGGCCTCCGCCGCGGCGCGGTCGAAGGCCCGCTGTCGGACGGCGATGTGCGCCAACTCCGCCGGTCCGGCGATCCGCGCGATCTGCCGGTGTCCGAGCGCGGTCAGGTAGCGGAGGGCCTGGGTGACGGCTGTGTCGTCGTCGGTCCAGACGCAGGGCAGGCCGTCCGCCTGGTCCGGCGGACCGGCCACCACGACCGGGAAGCCGAAGCCGGGGGCGGCGGTGACCCGCGGGTCGCTGGCCACGATGTCGACCAGGATCGCCCCGTCGACCCGTCGGGACCGGGTCCAGGTCCGGTAGACCTCCAGCTCGGCCGCCGCGTCGGCGACGACCTGGAGCAGCAGGCCGTAACCCCGTCGGGCCAGCTCGGACTCGATCCCGGAGATGAACTCCATGAACCACGGGGCGACCCCGAAGGTGTCGGCGGTGGATCCGGGCAGCACCAGGCCGATCGTCTCGCTGCGGGCACTGGCCAGTCGCCGGGCCGAGCTGTCGGGCAGCCAACCGAGGGCATCGGCGGCCGCCAGGATGCGGTCCCGGGTGGTTGCCGAGACCCCCGGCCGCCCGTTGAGGGCGTACGAGGCTGCGCGGATGGAGACCCCGGCCCGGTCGGCCACCTCCCGGATGGTGGGTCGGCCGAGCGCCCGCGTGGTGGTCACCCGAGCAGGGTAGAGCCAACCGGCTCCGGTGCGCTGCTGAAGCGTTTCGTACATCACGTGAGCCGCACCGCCAGCGATCTCCCATGATCAGCAGGGTCTTGACAGGCAGCAGACTGAAGCGGTTAAGTCATCCCCACGCACAGCAGCGCACCGTCGGGGGAGGGTTCGCGCTGCGGACACCTCCCGATCCCGTGAAGGACCCGCCATGGTGCACCGCCGCCCCGCCCTCCCTCGTCCCGTCGCTCCCTCTCGGAAGCTGCTGGCCGGCCTGCTGGCCACCGTTCTGGCGGTGCTGGGCCTCGCCCTGTCCGCGGGACCCGCTCCGGCCGCCGGTCGATCGGACTTCGTCCAGCGGGACGGCACCCGGCTCACCCTGCAGGGGAAGCCGTTCCGCTTCGCCGGGCCCAACGCCTACTGGCTGGGCCTGGACGAGAACGTGGGGGGCCTCGACCCGAGCGACAAGGCCACCGTGGACTACCCGAGCTTCTTCCGGATC
>JBMDXL010000767.1:0-2637 GCA_048594465.1 Microlunatus sp.
GCACGTCGACTGCCCCGGGCACGCCGACTACGTCAAGAACATGATCACCGGCGCGGCCCAGATGGACGGCGCGATCCTCGTGGTCGCCGCCACCGACGGCCCGATGCCGCAGACCCGCGAGCACGTGCTGCTGGCCCGTCAGGTCGGTGTGCCGGCGATCGTCGTCGCCCTGAACAAGTGCGACATGGTCGACGACGAGGAGATCCTGGAGCTCGTCGAGCTCGAGGTCCGTGAGCTCCTCAGCGAGTACGAGTACGACGGCGACGACATCCCCGTCGTCCAGGTCGCGGCCTTCCCGGCGCTGAACGGTGACGAGAAGTGGGGCGAGTCGATCATCGAGCTGATGAACGCCGTCGACAGCCACATCCCGCAGCCGGAGCGCGAGGTCGACAAGCCGTTCCTGATGCCGGTGGAGGACGTCTTCACCATCACCGGTCGTGGCACCGTCATCACCGGCCGCATCGAGCGTGGCATCGTCAAGGTCAACGAGACTGTCGACATCATCGGCATCCGCGAGACCAAGCAGACCACCACGGTCACCGGCGTGGAGATGTTCCGCAAGCTCCTCGACGAGGGCCAGGCGGGCGAGAACGTCGGTCTGCTCCTCCGTGGCACCAAGCGCGAGGACGTCGAGCGCGGCATGGTCGTGATCAAGCCGGGCACCACCACGCCGCACACCGAGTTCGAGGCGCGCGTCTACATCCTCTCCAAGGAGGAGGGCGGCCGTCACACGCCGTTCTTCAACAACTACCGCCCGCAGTTCTACTTCCGGACCACGGACGTGACCGGTGTGGTGAACCTCCCCGAGGGCACCGACATGGTGATGCCGGGTGACAACACGGACATGTCCGTGCAGCTCATCCAGCCCATCGCCATGGAGGAGGAGCTGAAGTTCGCCATCCGCGAGGGTGGCCGTACCGTCGGCGCCGGCCGGGTCACCAAGATCCTCAAGTGAGCTCAACTCCCACGATGATCACGGTGTGACCAGGCACCCAGCCTGATGCACGACCAGCAGGGCCCCGCACCATCGGTGCGGGGCCCTGCTGCGTCTCCGGCACCACGACGTCGTCGTGGGCCCGGGCGGCGGACGCGCCGGGCTCGGTGTGGTCCGAGCGCACCTACGATCGGGTGGTGGACCCCAACACCGAGGCGATCATCCGGCTGGCCTGGTCGCGGATCCTGGGTCTTCCGGACTCCGCACTGCAGTCTCCGTCCGACGACGTGCTGACCCGGTCCGACGACACGGTCCTCAGCTACGTGCGGTTGTGGGACCACCGGGTGCTGACCGGACCGGACTGGGCCCGCGACCTGGTCCCGACGCTGGTCGAGGACGACACCGACGCGGCCGCCGTGCTGCTGGCTGCCGCGGCCGAACGCGGCGGACGCCTGCTCGGCGCCGCCACGCTGGCCTTCACCGACGACTACGTGCCGGGACCGCACCTGGAGACGGCGGTGGTCACCGACGACCCGGCGGCCGTCCGCGATCTCGAGGCGTCCTGCCCTCCGGACGACGTCACCGAGGTCGGTCTGGCCGGGATGCCCCGGGCCCTGGTCACCCTGGACGAGCTGGATCGCCCCACCGCCGGCGCCGGCTACGAGGAGTGGCAGGGCATCGTCGCCCACCTCGGGGTCCTCACCCCGCCTCCGTTCCGTCGCCAGGGCCTCGGACTGGTCGCCGCCGGCATCGCCGTCAACGACGCGCTGGACGCCGGGCTGGTCCCGCAGTGGCGGGCGCGGACGGAGAACCGGGCGTCGCGTCGGACGGCGGCCCGGCTCGGCTTCGTCGAGATCGGGACGCAGACGACGGTGCTGCTGCCCGGGTAGGCCCACCGGGGCCTCCCACGCCGCGTCGGCGGAGGCGCACCGGGTCAGCGGACCAGGAGCGCTACGGGCAGACCGGACAGGAGATCGCCCAGACGGACCGGGCCGTCGTAGGTGAGACCACTGAGGACGTCGGTCCAGGAGCCGTCGAGCTCGACCACCGTGTCGCCCCACCCGCCCGATCGGGCCAGGCTGACCGGCAGCCGGGTGGCCACCGTGACCGCCCCACCCCGGTCGTACGCGATCGCGTGCTCCGCGCCGGCGCCGGTGACCGGCACCGGGGCGTAGCCGGCGAACAGCTCGGGTCGGTCGCGACGCAGTCGGAGCGCGGCCGTGGTGACCCAGAGCTTCGCCGCCCCGGTGGCGTCGACCCGGGGGGTGGCGGACAGCGACCCGAGCAGCTGTCGTCGGGCGACGACGTCGACCGGCCGCCGGTTGTCGGGATCGACCAGCGAGTCCTCCCACAGCTCGGTGCCCTGGTAGACGTCGGGCACGCCCGGCCCGGTCAGCTGAGCGAGCTTCTGGGTGAGCGCGTTGGACCAGCCGGGCTGCTCGATCACGGTGAGCAGCTTCTCCACCACCCCGCGGAGCGACGCGTCGTCGTAGGTGGCGTCGACCAGGGCGTGCACGGCGGTCTCGAAGGTCTCGTCCGGGTCGTTCCAGGTGGTCGAGGTCGCGGCCTCGCGCATCGCCTTCTCGACGTAGGCGTGCATCCGCTCGCGCTCGATCAGCCCGACCCCGGCGAAGGTCTGGGCGACCAGGTGCACGAACGGGCGGTCGGCCAGGCCCGGGATCCGCGACGCCTCGTCGGCGTAG
>JBMDXL010000768.1:0-6087 GCA_048594465.1 Microlunatus sp.
ACGGTGGAATCGCCGTAGCAGGTCCGATCGTGCGGACCCTGCCACGTCCCGTGCCTCTCAGCCGTCCCTGGCGACCCGGGGGCCACACCCGTCTCCCCGGTCCCGTCCGCGGCGACCGGGGCGTCGGGCCCCCAGACCTCCTCGGCGACCGCGGCCGGCCGGTCGGCCTCGTCGGTGGGGGGCGGGGCCGGGTGGCCACCGCGGCGGCGCCGCAGCACCGTGGCCACGATGTCGGTGACCTCACCGATCCGCAGCACCCGGGCCAGCCCGGCGTACGCGGCGACGGCGAGCACCCCCGCCACGGCCAGCGCCAGGGCCCGGGCCGGCTGACCGTCGGCTGCGAGCAGTCGCTGGATCAGCCAGGCGAGGCCGGCGGCGGGGGCGGCGGCGACCAGGGTCCGACCGACCAGGGCCAGGACCGGCCGCAGGGTCAGGTCCGGCAGGGCCTTCTGCAGTCGGCGGTAGGAGAGCGAGACCCCGATGACGTACGCCAGCGAGTAGCCCAGGGCGAGGGCCGCCGCCACCAGCGGCGGCGAGTCCAGCGCCACTACCAGACCGGCGCCGAGCACCACGTTGGCGCCCGCGATGACCACCTGGATGGCGAAGGGGGTCTTGGTGTTCTCCAGCGCGTAGAAGGCGCGCAGGCAGACGTACTGCAGGGTGAACGGGACCAGACCGACACCGAGGGCCATCAGGGCGTACCCGGTGAACTGCCAGTCCTGGGCCCCCCGACCGAAGCCGAAGACCAGCTGGGCGATGGGCAGCCCCAGGACCACGAACGCGACCGAGGTGGGCACCAGCACCGAGAGCGCCAGCCGCATGGTCCGGGTGGTCTCCTCGGCGACCCCCTTGAGGTCCCCGGCGGCGGCCAGCCGCGAGGCACTGGGCAGCATCGCGGTGGCCAGCGAGACCGTGATCAGCGAGTGCGGCAGGATCCAGATCGCGTACGCGTAGCCGTAGGCGGCCAGACCACCACCCTCCTGTCGGATCGTCGCGGCCGTGGCCAGCTTGTTGACCACCACCAGGGCGAGCTGGGTGACCAGGACGTAACCCAGCACCCACTTGGCCAGCCGCAGCGTGTGGCCGAGACCGGTGCGGCGGAAGTCGAAGCGGGGCTGGAAGTGGTAGCCCGAGGACCGCAGGTAGGGCAGCAGGATGGCGGCCTGGGCGGCCACCCCGACGGTCGAGCCGATGCCCAGCAGGGCTTCCTGACCGGGGGTGAAGGCGTCGGTGGTGGCGGTCTGGCCGAAGGAGACCAGGAACAGCAGCAGGACGCCGATGGAGACCACGTTGTTGGCGATCGGCGCCCACATCATCGGTCCGAACCGGTCCCGGGAGTTCAGCACCTGACCGGCCAGGACGAAGGCACCGTAGAAGAACACCTGGGGCATGCAGTAGTAGGCCAGCGCCACCATGGACTGGTACTGCGCCGCCAGCGCCGGGTCCTTCCAGCCGCCGGCGGAGTAGACGGAGATGATGAACGGCGCGGCCAGGGTGAGCGCCAGGGTGATGACGAACAGGGCGATCAACCCGAGCGTCATGATCCGGTTGGTGTACGCCTCGCCCCCGTCGGCGTCCTTCTTGACCGCGCGGACGATCTGGGGCACCAGGACGGTGTTCAGCACCCCGCCGGCCAGCAGGATGTACATGCTGTTCGGGACCGTGTTGGCCAGGGTGAACATGTCGGCCTGCCGGGTCCCGTTGCCGAACAGGATCACCAGCAGCACGAAGCGACCGAAGCCGAGCACCCGGGAGACGGCCGTGCCGGCGGCCATCAGCGCACCGGAGGAGATCAGCCGCGAACGGGCCTGCCGGTCGGTGGGCCGCTCCGCGGCGGCCGCCTCAGGGGCGGGCGCCGACGGCGTGGCCGGGTCGCGCGTCGGCTCAGACATCGAGGGTGTCCTGAGCGCCTTCGGGGGCGTCGGCCCGGTCCGGCGGCCGGGACACCGCCAGCGGCTCGGGGTCGTTCTCCCGGGCGGCGCGCTCCCGGCCGACCTGCCGGATCCGCAGCACCGTGGTGCCGATCAGGACGATCCCCGCGGCGATGGCGATCAGCCAGCCGATGGTGCCCGCCTGCGTCGCGGTCACCTCGACCTGCTTGGCGCGACCGACGGAGTCGCCCGCGGGGGCCTCGAGCTGGGCGCGCACCCGGACGCTGCCGTTAGTCTTCGCCTCGACCTGCGTGTTGACGGTGACGGTCTGGCCGGCGTCCACCCGGGCGATCTCGATCGGCGCCACGGTCAGCCGCTGGCTGGCGCTGGAACCGAAGACGATCCGCACCTTGATCGCGTTGGTGTCGGGGTCCGATCCGCCGGGGAGGTCGTTGCGGACGGTGATCGGGAAGGTGCCCAGCCGGCCGGTGGTGCTCACTTTGGGGATCACCTGCAGGGAGATCCGCTGGTCGAGCACGTCGTCCAGGTAGTCCCCGACGGCGGAGCCGTAGCGCTGCGCCGCCGTCTCCTCGCCCCGCCAGCTCAGGCTGACGCTGCGGGGCAGGGCGATCGCGGCGTCGGCCTGGGCGGGCTTGGGCTCGATCAGCAGGTCGGTGAACGTGTCGTACCGCTCGGCGATGCCGCGGGCGGCGGCCAGCTGGCCCGCCGGCAGCTCGGCCGCGCCGGCTGCTGTGGTGTAGCGGTACTCGCCCGACCAGGCGGTGGGGGTCGCGGTCAGCAGCTGGGACAGGGTGGCGCTGGTCAGCCAGGGCGCCGTGACCTCGTTGTCCCGGCCGGCGGTCTGGTTGGGGTCGGTGACCACCCGTACGCGACCGGCCGGCGAGCCCTGGGGAGCGGAGCGGGCGGCGATCCAGGTGTCGGCCAGCATCCGCTGCTGCACCTTGGCCGGGGTGCTGCGGGGCGCCGGACCGGGCCCCCCGCCGGAGGCGCCCGCGGTGTAGCGGACCAGGGTGGATCCGGCCGGGCCCTGCAGCACGGGCGAGTCGGTCGTGGTCGCGGTCCGCACGGTCGCGTCGGAGAGCAGGATGACCGCCGGTCGGAGTGTCGCCACAGCCTGCACCGTCTCCTCGTCGGCCGTCCCGTTGCCGGGCAGCACGAGCAGCGGCAGCGACGCCGTGGCCGGCACCTGGGCGCCGATCCGGACGGCGTCGCGCAGCCGGTCGGTGTCGTCGTCGTGGACCAGGGCGGCCACGTCGGGGTTGCCGTACGGGAGCCGGTAGCCGTCCCCGGAGGCGATCAGGCCGGCGAGTCGGGTGAGCCAGGTCTGCGCGGCCGCGGCGCCGGTGCCCTCGCGGCTGGTGCCGTCGTCGGACAGCACCCGGTAGCCCGCCACCATGGTCTGCACCTCCTGGACCAGGGCGGGGTCGACGGCGAAGCTCGTCCCCTGCGCCTCCGCGGCCTCCAGCAGCCGGGTCAGTCGGCCGTCCCCGCTCAGCTCGTCCACCAGGTGGTCGTCGACGAAGTAGCCGGTCCGGACCAGGCTGGGCCGGCTGGCCAGCACCACCACCGAGGTCTGGCGGACCTTCTCCTTCGGTGCCGTGGACACGACCGGCAGGAAGGTCCGGCCCCGGCCGACGGTGATGTCGGGTCCGACGCTGTCCGTCCGGCCGCGCAGGTGCACCCCGACCAGGTAGACGCCGTCGATGTCAGGCAGCTCGAGCTGGGCCAGGGTGGCGGAGATGGTGAAGCTGGTCGACTCGTCCGGCTCCAGGGTCCGGTCGTCCTCGGCGGGCACGTTGACGTAGAGCGAGCCGCCCTGGGCCCGGGCGCCGAGGGGGTCGTTGGCCGCCGAGTCCAGGGCCGCGGTCATCCCCTCGGCGGTCTCGATCGGGTCCAGCGACCGCCAGAACGCCACCTGCAGGTTGGACAGCTCGATGTCGGAGGTGTTGGTGATCCGCCCGGAGATGGTCACCTTCTCGTCCGGCTCGTCCCGGGCGGGCAGCGCGGGCGTCACCCGGTCGATGCTGACCCGGGCCCACGACTCCGGCTCGGCTGCGTGCGCGGCCGGTGCGGCCAGCAGCTGGGCGGTCAGCAGCAGCGGGAGAGCGATCACCGCGACCACCAGGGTCGCCACCTGGGCCCGAACGGCACTCACCGGCTTCCCCACGTCACCAGGTGGATTGTAGTGATCGAGCCGGGGTGATCCGTCGTTTCGTGACCGGGCTCATCGACGGGCGACCGAGAAGGTCCGCCGCGTCCGCGGGGAGCGGCTAGCATCGACCCCCGTGTCTGGAGCAGATCGGTTGAACCGTGCGCAGGCGAACGCGGTGGCCGAGCTGATGCGGATCGCCCCCGTCGCCGACCGCCTCGGCGACCTCTTCGCCGCCGCCGGGCACCGCCTCTACCTGGTGGGCGGCAGCGTCCGCGACGCGCTGCGCGGCGACCTCGGTCACGACCTCGACTTCACCACCGACGCCCGCCCGGACGACATCGAGAAGATCCTGCGGGCGCTGACGCCCACGGTCTGGACGATCGGCAAGGAGTTCGGCACGGTCGGCTGCCGGGTCGACGAGCCGGCCGGTTCCGCGTCCTCGTCCCGGTCCGGGGGCGAGGTGGTCAGCTGGGTGATCGAGGTGACCACCTTCCGGTCCGACGTCTACGTGGCCGAGAGCCGGAAGCCGCAGGTGCGGTTCGGCGACACCCTCGACGGCGACCTGGTCCGCCGCGACTTCACCGTGAACGCGATGGCCGTCGAGCTGCCGGGCCACCGGTTCGTGGACCCGTACGGCGGCCTGGCGCACCTGGCCCGGCAGGTGATCGACACCCCGGGGACACCGGAGCAGTCGTTCAGCGACGACCCGCTGCGGATGATGCGCGCCGCCCGGTTCACCTCCCAGTTGCAGTTCACCCCGGCGCCGCGGGTGATCGCGGCGATGACGGCGATGGCCGACCGGATCGGCATCGTGTCGGCCGAGCGGGTCCGCGACGAGCTGTCCAAGCTGCTGCTGACCGACCGGCCCCGGGCCGGGCTGGGACTGCTGGTGAACACCGGGTTGGCCGAGCGGGTGCTGCCCGAGCTGCCCGCGCTGCGGCTGGAGCGGGACGAGCACCATCGGCACAAGGACGTCTACGAGCACAGCCTGACCGTGCTCGAGCAGGCCATCGACCTGGAGTCGCGGCTGCCGGAGCAGCCCGACCTGGTCAACCGGCTGGCCGCGTTGCTGCACGACATCGGCAAACCGGCTACCCGCCGGTTCGAAGCGGCGGGCAAGGTGTCGTTCCACCACCACGACGTGGTCGGCGCCAAGCTGGCCAAGAAGCGGTTGACCGCGCTGCGCTTCAGCGCCGACCAGGTGGCGGCGGTCGCGGACCTGATCGAGCTGCACCTGCGCTTCCACGGCTACGGCGACGGCCACTGGACCGACTCCGCGGTCCGACGCTACGTCCGCGACGCCGGCGATCAGCTGGAGCGGCTGCACGTGCTGACCCGGGCCGACTGCACCACCCGCAACAGGGGCAAGGCCGAGCGGCTCCGGCGCGCATACGACAGCCTCGAGGCGAGGATCGACGAGCTCGCGGCCGAGGAGGAGCTGGCTTCACTGCGACCCGATCTCGACGGCACCCAGATCATGGCCCTGCTGGGCATCGGCCCCGGTCGCGAGGTGGGCGAGGCGTACCGGTTCCTGCTCGAGCTGCGGATCGAGGAGGGTCCGCTCGGCCCGGAGCGGGCCGAGGAAGCCCTCCGCGGCTGGTGGGCGGACCGGGCTTCCTGAGCTCCGGCCCCGATCTCGGCGTTCAACAATTGGTGAACCCGAGGCATGGTCGACACGTGGCCGCCTCCATCGGTTTCCGACCGACCCCCGACGACGAGCGCATCTTGCGCGAGGCCGCCGAGCCGGGCGAGAGCACGTCCCAGACGCTTCGTCGAGCACTGCGGCTCCTCGACCACGAGCGCTGGCTCGCCCAGTTCAGGGCGGACGCGGAGACGCTGAAGGACGAAGATCTGACCACCGAGCCAGATGCCTGGTGATCCGCGGCGCGGTCTACCGGATCGACCTGGGTCGCCCGCGCGGACACGAGCAGGGCGGTAGGCGGCTCGGTGTGGTCGTGTCCCCCTCGGACTCAGCGCTGTCTGTCGTGACGGTCATCCCGATGTCGACGTCGGCAGGACCGTCGATCCACCGTCCTGGGGTCG
>JBMDXL010000769.1:0-4696 GCA_048594465.1 Microlunatus sp.
CCGGTCTCGGCGTACTTCTGCATCCGCTCGGCCACCAGCTCGGGCTGCTTCTTCTTGGGCGTCTGCCGCTCACGGTGGGCCAGCACCATGGCGCCCAGGGCAGCGGTGATCAGCAGGGCCGCAGTGGCCTCGAAGACGAAAACGTACCGGGTGAAGACGAGGGCGGCGATGCCCTGGACGTTGCCGCCGTGGTCGGAGTTCGCCGACTCCAACCCCAGCGGCGAGCCGACCACCGCGTTGCCGACCGCGACCACGAGCAGCACGCCGAAGCCGACCCCGGCGATCACCGCCCAGACCCGCTGACCGCGGATGGTCTCCACCAGCGAGTCGGCGGCGTCGACCCCGACCAGCATCAGCACGAACAGGAAGAGCATCAAGATGGCGCCGGTGTAGACGATGATCTGCACCACGAACAGGAACGGGGCGTCCTGGGCGGCGTACTGCACCGCCAACGAGATCATCACCGCGGCCAGGCACAGAGCCGAGTGCACCGGCTTGCGGGACAGGATCATCCCGAGGGCGCCGAGGATCATCACCGGGGCCAGCAGCCAGAAGGCCACCTCCGCACCGGTCACCAGTGGCACCAGAAGAAGTCCAGTCACGAGTGGAGCCTCTCGGGAGTGCAGGAGCGATCGGGGGCGACACGCTTTTCGTCGTCACGGATCGCGACGAACGAGCGAGACCACGCGGAGCTCGTGACCGCGGAGCGCGGAGCGCGACAGATCATATTGCCTTCTCCCGCTTGGCGGCTTCCTTCTCGGCCTTGGCCCGCGCCTTGCGACCGGGGATCCCCTGGTTCGGCACGGGTGGGGTCCAGCCGCTGATGTCGCCGGCCCGGTCGTCGGGCTTCCCGGTGGCGGGCAGACCGAGGAAGTAGGCCTGTTCGTCGTCGCCGAGACGGCGCTCGTGCGGCGGCACCTCCATCCCCGGCAGCAGCGGGCCCAGCAGGTCGGCCTTCTCGTAGATGAGCTTGTCGCGGCTGTCGTCGGCCAGCTCGAACTCGTTGGTCATGGTCAGCGCCCGGGTCGGGCAGGCCTCGATGCACAGCCCGCACAGGATGCAGCGCAGGTAGTTGATCTGGTAGACGCGGCCGTAGCGCTCCCCGGGGGAGAACCGCTCTCCGTCGGTGTTCTGGGCACCTTCGACGTAGATGGCGTCGGCCGGGCAGGCCCACGCACACAGCTCACACCCGACGCACTTCTCCAGCCCGTCGGGCCAGCGGTTCAGCTGGTGCCGCCCGTGGAACCGCGGCGCGGTCACCTTCGGGGCGTTCGGGTACTCCTCGGTGAAGGTCTTGCGGAACATCGTCTTGAAGGTCACGCCGAACCCGGCGATCGGGTCGAAGACACCCATCAGGACTGCTCCTCTCGGGTCGTCTGACCGGTGTCGGTCGGCATCGGGCGGGCGCGGCGGGGCGCGGGCGGTTCGGAGTCCGGTGACTCCTCGCCGACCAGCAACCCGGCGAGCTCGGGCAGCTGCTGGTCACCCTGCGGGGGCACCGGGTACCCCCCGGCGAAGGCGTCGAAGGGGCCGGCCGGGCCGGCGTCCTCGGGATCGGGCTCACTGTCGCCACCGACGAAGGTGGCCACGATCAGACCGACCAGGACGACACCGGCGACGACCCAGAAGGTCGGGGTGGAGAACCAGCCCTCGCGGTTGCCCAGGCGGAAGGCGGCCACGGCCATCAGCCAGACCAGCGAGATCGGGATCAGCCACTTCCAGCCGAAGCTCATGAACTGGTCGTAGCGCAACCGCGGCAGGGTGCCGCGCAGCCAGACGAACAGGAAGAGGAAGAACAAGACCTTGAGCACGAACCAGAGCAGACCCCACCAGCCCTGGTCCAGCGCCGGCACCAGGTTGAAGGGGAACGGCGCGTGCCAGCCGCCGAGGAACAGCGTGGTGGCCAGCGCCGACACGGTGATCATGTTCATGTACTCGGCCATGAAGAACATGGCGAAGCGCATCGAGGAGTACTCGGTGTGGAAGCCGCCGACCAGCTCGCCCTCGGCCTCCGGGAGGTCGAACGGGGCCCGGTTGGTCTCCCCCACCATCGAGATCAGGTAGATCGCGAAGGACGGGATCAGCATCACGCAGTACCAGAGCGGGAAGGTCTGCCCGAAGAGCGTGAAGTTGGGCTGGGCCTGCGCGGCCACGATCTCCGACGTGGACAGCGACCCCGCGTAGAGGAAGACCCCGACCAGGGCCAGCCCCATGGCGATCTCGTACGAGATGACCTGGGCGCTGGACCGCAGCGCACCCAGCAGCGAGTAGGTGGAGCCACCCGACCAACCGGCCAGCACGATGCCGTACACGCCGATGGAGGCGAGCGCGACGATGAACAGCACCGAGACCGGCAGGTCGGTGACCTGCAACGGCGTGGTGATGTCGGTGAACGGGATCCGCACCACACCCGCGAGCGGGATCACCGCGATCGCCGTGACGGCCGGGATGGCCATCACGAACGGCGCGATCATGAAGACGACCTTCTCGGCGTTCTTGGGGGTGAAGTCCTCCTTGAACATCAGCTTCATGCCGTCGGCCAGCGACTGCAGGAGACCGAAAGGCCCGTTCATGGTCGGACCCTTGCGGTGCTGCATGACACCGACCACGCGCCGCTCGAACCAGATGGTGAACAGCGTCATGACCAGCAGGAAGACCAGGGCGAAGACCGCCTTGATCAGCACCAGCCACCACGGGTCGGCGAAGAACACGTCGAGCCCGTTCATGCGACCACCTCACTGCCGGCCGGGGCGATCAGGACCGGGTCCCCGGCGGCCGCGGCCAGGTGCTCGGCGACCTCGTGACCCCGCGGCCGGGTGGGGACCCAGACGACGTCGGGCACCATCTCCACCGCGAGCTGCACCGGCAGGGTGATCGAGCCCCGGTCGGTGGTGAGCCGGACCGCGTCGACGATCCCCGCCGCCGCTGCAGTGTCGGGATGCAGCACGGCCACCGGCGGGCGCGCGGTGTCCAGCAGGTACGGCTCGTGGGCCACCGCGGAGCTGTGGTCGAGGTGCATCCGCCAGGTGGCCAGCAGCGCGTGACCGGGAGCGGGCGCGTAAGCCACCCCGGCCCCGATGCTCGGCGCGGCGGCCCGCGGCCCCTCCCACCGGCCCAGCTCCCGGAGCTCGGCCAGGGCCTGACCGGGGGTGCGGAAACCGAGCGGGGAACCGAACGCGTCGGCCAGGGCGGCCAGCACCCGCAGGTCGCTCATCGAGCTGGGCTTGGCGAAGACCGCCTCGAAACCGCGGTCCCGACCCTCCCAGGTGACGAAGGTGCCGGACCGCTCCTCGATCAGGGAGACCGGCAGCACCACGTCGGCCCGCTCGGTGACCGCGGAGGCCCGGGCCTCCAGGCTGACCACGAAGCCGACGCGTTCCAGGCCCTCGAGCGCGGCGACCGGGTCCAGCAGGTCGTTGGGGTCGACCCCGGCCACGACCAGCGCGCCCAGCTCGTCGTCGCCGGCGCCCAGCAGCATCTCGTCGGTATCCCGGCCGGTCTCGGTCGGCAGCTGGGCGGCGCCCCAGGTGACCGCCGTGTCGACCCGGGCGGCCGGGTCGTCCACCGGACGGCCACCGGGCAGCAGGGTGGGCAGGCAGCCGGCCTCCACCGCGCCCCGGTCGCCGGCTCGACGCGGCACCCAGGCCAGTCGGGCTCCGGTCCGCTCGGCCAGCTCGGTCACCGCGGTCAGGGTGCCGGAGGCCAGGGCCGCCCGCTCCCCGACCAGGATGACGGTGTCCGGTCCCGGGACCAGGTCGGCCGGCAGCTCGGCCAGGACGCTCGCCTCGGCCCCGGGGGGTGTGGCGACCAGGGTGGCGTCCAGCTTGTGGTTGCCGTTGCTGAGATAGGGCGCCAGGGCGGCCACCTGCAGCCCGGACTTCCGGACCGCCTTGCGCAGGCGGAGGAAGACCGCACCGGCCTCCTCCTCCGGCTCGAACGCGACCAGCAGCACCCGGTCGGCGCGCTCCAGGTCGGCGTAGGTGACCCCGAGCCCGGTGCCGGCCACGGCGTGGGCGAGGAACTCGGCCTCCTCCTGGCTGTGCGGCCGGGACCGGAAGTCGATGTTGTTGGTGCCGAGCACGACCCGGGCGAACTTCGCGTACGCGTACGCGTCCTCGACGGTGAGCCGACCGCCGGTGAGGACACCGACCCGGCTGCCGGGGCTGACCGGGGTCGTCTCCGGGGCGTCGGGATCGAGGGGCGGGTGCAGCGCGTCCTGCAGACCGCGGACGGCCACGTCGATGGCCTCGGGCCAGGACGCCGGACGCAGCACCGAGCTGCCGTCGGCGTCGACGTCGCGGACCAGGGGCCGGGTGAGCCGGTCGTCGCCGCGCCCGTAGCTGAAGGCGAACCGGTCCTTGTCGGTGATCCACTCCTCGTTGACCTCGGGGTCGTCCCCGGCCAGCCGGCGCATCACCTGACCGCGCCGGTAGTCGACCCGGATGGCGGAGCCGCAGGCGTCATGCTCGGCGATGCTCGGCACCGAGACCAGGTCGAAGGGCCGGGAACGGAACCGGTACGCCGACGACGTCAGCGCGCCGACCGGGCAGATCTGGATGGTGTTGCCGGAGAAGTACGAGTCGAACGGCTGGTCCTCGTAGATCCCGACCTGCTGCAGCGCGCCGCGCTCGAGCAGCTCGATGAACGGGTCGCCCGCGATCTGCTGCGAGAAGCGCGTGCAGCGCGCGCAGAGCAC
>JBMDXL010000077.1:0-3742 GCA_048594465.1 Microlunatus sp.
TGGCAGGGATTCCGGGAGCATGGCCGACCACCAGCACCGTGGCGGCATCCGGGGGGACCGAAGCGATGGCGTCGACGATGTCGGGAACTCCGCCCCCGTAGAGCTCTTCGACCAGCGTGGCCGGTAGGCCGGATCCCAAGCTCTGCAACGTCTCCCGGGTGCGCAAGGCCGGTGAGCACAACACGGCGGTGATCGGCGACCACGCCCCCGCCCGCTCCCGGTCGACCAACCACCGGCCGAGGGCGACCGCTTCGGTGTGTCCGTGGGGCGACCGCGGCCGGTTCCGGTCGGAGGTCGCCGGCGGTGAGTCGGCTGTGGCGTGTCGGAGGAGCAGCAGCGTCCGGACCACCGGCAGACCGGTGGCCGGGGGATCGGCTGGTTCGTGCGCGCGCATGGTGACATCGTCTCCGTTCGATCGGCCACCGGTGTACCGCAAACGAAGGCTAAACCCGTCCGAACCGGCAGGGTTTGCCGGCAGTGCTTGATTCCCGGCCGGTCTGGTGTTGCTATGGAGTCCTGGTCCAGAAGAGGCGCCAGGAACTCGACCCGATTCCCGGGGAGTTACCGTGCCACCAGATGACCTGTTGTCGATCGGCGTCCTTGATCGACCAGCAACCACCGCCCCATCCGATCGCTACCTGGCGACGACCATCATCCCTGGTCCCGCTCGCCCGGCGGATTCGCCCGCTCCGGCGGTCGAACCCGCAGCCCCCACCGGGGACTCCGGCGCGGAGGAGGCCGTCACGGCCCCGTCGCGACCGGCCGCCACCATCTCCTCCGCTCCTTCGCGTGACCGGGCCCACCGGATGCGCGAACTGCTCGACGAGGCCGAGTCCTGCGTCGACGAGCGGCGGCAGCAGCGCCTGCGCCAGCAGGTGGTGACGGAGTACCTGCCGGTCGCCCGCTCGATCGCAGCCCGGTACTCCGGCCGCGGGGTCGAGCGGTCGGACCTCGACCAACTGGCCTACCTCGGCCTGGTGAAGGCGGTACGCCGTTGGCGTCCCGGTCTGTCCGAGGATTTCCTGCAGTTCGCCGTCCCCACCATCGTCGGCGAGATCAAGCGCTACTTCCGGGACCACTCCTGGCTGGTCCGGCCGCCCCGGCGGATCCAGGAGCTGCGCGCGGCCATCAACGAGGCCGAACAGCACTACTGGCAGCGCAAGGGTGCCCGGCCCACCGATACCGAGCTGGCCAAGCTGTGCGACACCACCGAAGCGGACGTCGTGGAGGCCCGCGGGGCCACGACCCTGTGCCGGCCGCCGTCGCTGGACGAGCAACAGGGCGCGGGCTGGGCGATGGCCCAGTCCTGGGGCGCCCAGGACGACGAGATGGGCAAGATCGAGGACCGGATGGCGGTGGGCCGGCTACTCGAGGCCTTGACCGACCGCGAGCGTCAGGTCGTCGAACTCCGCTTCGGACAGGGCTGGTCCCAGTCCCGGATCGGCGCCGAGATCGGCGTCAGCCAGATGCAGGTCTCGCGATGGCTGCGGGCGATCGCCCTCAAGCTCCGGACCACCTGGGACGGCTGAACCCCGACCAGCCGTTCCACTGCGATCCGGTCAGCCGGCCGGCGACGGGTCACCGGCGGCGGCCGGCTGGACGGTGGTCCGCCGGCTTCCCCCGGCACTGGCTGCGTTCTCGATCCCGGTCGGCAGCGCACCGGTCTCGACGAGCGCGGCCGCCACGTCCCGCAGCTTGGTGTTGTGCTGCTGGGAGTAGCGCCGTAGCACCTCGAACGCCTTCTCCGAGTTCAATCCGAACCGCTCGATGAGGATGCCTTGCGCCTGGCCGACCAGGTGCCGGGAGTCGATCGCCCGCCACAGGTCCATCTGACCCCGGAGCCGGGCCAGCGCGACCGACGCGTGGGCCGCGACCACCTTGGCCACCTCGACATCGTCGGCGCTGAACTGCTGCGGCTGGTCGTAGTACAGGTTCAACGCGCCGAGCACCTGACGTTGGGTGAACAGGTGGATGCTCATCACCGAACGCATTCCCAGTTCGGCGACCGCGGGCGACCAACGCGGGAAGCGTTGGTCCGTGGTGGTGTCCGGGATGAGCCAGACTCCGCCGTCCTCGGCGGCCGCCAGGCAGGGCCCCTCTTCGAGGTCGTACTGCAGCTGATCGGCCAGGCCCACCAACTCGTCCGAGCGAGCCGCGGTCTCGAGCGAATAGCGGTCCTTGACGAGGGTGACGCTGGCCCGCGGGGCGGTGCTGCTGTCGACGGCCAGGTCGACCACGGCCTGTAACGCCTGCTGCAGGTCGGCCCGTCCGGCGACCTGCCGCCAGCCCTCGGCGGCCGACGACTCCGACTGCGCCGTGGCATCGGCTTCAGCCATCGGTACCTCCTGACGAACAGTGTGTGATCCCTGCGCGCGCACCGGTGCCCGGTGTCGTGCCCTGACACTCTCGCACGAGCGCTGCCGACGATCCGCTCCCGCCCGGGTGGTTCCGGGGTGGGCCGCCGACGCGGGCCGAACTCAGCGGAGCCGGTCGCGGTCCCGGCGCTCGGTCGTCGGATCGGCCCCGTCCGACCGGGACGGTCGTTCGTGACCGGTGGCCTTGATGACGACGATCCGATCGCCGGGCTGGAACACCTTGACCCCACCCGAATCGAAACGGTGGGCGACACCGTTGCGGATCACGGTGAGCACGATCTCGCCACGGGCGGTCAGCCGGGCGGGGGCCAGACCCACGTCCTCGGGGCGAACCTCGCGCTCGGCGATCTGCAGGCCGGCGACCGGCTCGAGCAGGTCCTCGATGAGCTCTCCGGCGGCCGGTGCGGTGATCGACAGCCCGAGCATCCGGCCGGCCGATTCCGCGGTCGGGATGACCACGTCGGCCCCGCCCTGCCGGAGCACGGCGATGTTCTGTTCCTCGCGGGCGGCGGCGGCGATGGTGGCGTGCGGGGCGAGGCGGCGGGCGGTGAGGGTGACCAGCACGCTGGTGTCGTCCCGATCGGCGGCGACCACGACCCGTTGGGCGGCCGGCAGCGCGGCCTGGCGGAGGACCTCCTCACGACGGGCGTCGCCCAGCACACCGACGCAGCCGTCCGCGGTGGCCGCCTTGATGTTCCCGGGCTGGGTGTCCACCACCACGATCGACTCCGGGGCGTGCCCCTGATCGATGAGGGCGGACACCGCCGAGCGGCCTTTCATCCCGTAACCGATGACCACCGTGTGCTTCTTCACTCGTCTTCTCCACCGGGACGTACGGAACTGCTGGCGACTGCGCTCGGTGAGCACCTCGATGGTCGTGCCGACCAGCACGATCAGGAAGACGAACCGCAGGGGGGTGATGATCACGATGTTGGTCAGCCGGGCCGACTCGGTCACCGGGGTGATGTCGCCGTAGCCCGTCGTCGACAGGGTGACGGTCGCGTAGTACAGCGCATCGAGGAACGTGTCGATCTTCCCGTCGAGGTCCCGGTAGCCGTCGCGCTCGAGCCAGACCAGCGTCGTACAGACGACGACGCACAGGACGGCGATGACGACGCGCAACAGGATCGCGCGGAAGGGGCCGTGTTCCTTGACCGGCAGGGCCAGGAACGGCGGGCTCTCGGAGGCCACAGACCGGGACTGTACGTCGTGCCCGTGGGCGGCCGAGCCGCGTGACGCACGCCGGGTCCCGGCGCCCGGTCGCTTCACCCCTCCGGGCGTTCCCGATCGGCCAGGAACGCTTCGAACTGCGCGCCCAGCTCGTCGGCCGTGGGCAACGGGGCCGACTGGGCCAGCAGGCCCCGGCC
>JBMDXL010000770.1:0-2503 GCA_048594465.1 Microlunatus sp.
CACGATGTGCGGCACCACCAAACCAACGAAGCCGATGCCGCCGCTGACCGCCACCGCGACCCCGGTCAGCACCGAGGTGGTCAGCAGCATCTCCCCGCGGACCCGGTCGGCGGACACGCCCAACGCCACGGCCGTCTCATCACCCGCCATCAAGGCGTCCAAGGCCCGGGACCGAGCCACCGCATGGACGGCGCCCACGGTCAGGACCCCTGCGGGCAAGAGCAGATCAGCGCGGTCGGCTCCGGCCACGCTGCCGAGCAGGAAGTAGAGGATGCCGAAGACCTTGGTGGCGTCGCTGGTGAGCACCAGATAGCTGGTCCCGGCGCTGAACAGGTACGACAACGCCACTCCGACCAAGACCAGCCGGACCGGGGTCAGCCGACCCTGTCGGCGCGCGAGCCCGAAGAGCGCGAGCGTGGCCATCGCCGCTCCGGCCGCCGCGCCCGTCGACATCGAGAAACCCGTGATCGCCGCTCCCCCGACGACCACCAGACCAACGGCGCCCAGACCGGCGCCTGAGGAGACACCCAACACCCACGGATCGGCCAGCGGGTTGCGGACAACCGCCTGCAGCACCGTGCCGACCAGCGCCAACGTCCCACCGACCAACGCCGCCAGCAGCACGCGCGGAACACGGTAGTCCCAGACGATCACCTCTTCCGCGGAGCTCCACCCCCCCGAACCCCACCAGCCGAGTTTGTGAGAGACGATCCCGACAGCGGTGTCGGGAGCGACCCTCACCGCGCCGACCCCGATGCTCAGCAGCACCGAGAGCACCAGCAGCGTGATCAACACGAGGAACGCCGTGGTCTGTCGCGGTGACGACCGGCCGAGTCGCGACACCGTCGACGTGAAGAGCATCGAGGACCCCTATCCACGCTCTTAATGAAAATGAGATTCATTTGTATCACAGGCGGGCGCGAGGGCCTGCGAGCGGACTCCAACCGAGACGAGGCCCTTTCACACTCGTCGAGCCGGCGCGTCGATCGACGTCTCGTCGGCGAAGTCCGCCCCGCCCGGTCCCCCGGACGAGCAGTCACGAGCTGGCTGTTCGACCCCGCCGTCCCCAGTGGACCGCCAGGCCGGGGCAGCGCACCAGCCCCAGCCCCGGGGCCGCGACTGATCCTCGTGAGATCCAGGTGCCAGCCAGTGCTGGGCATTCCTCATCAGCCCCGCTTGTGCGAAGCGCTGAGGCTAGGAGTCCATCTGGCGTCGGTGACGACGGTGCCAACGAACATCAGAGACACTGCCGCCATGACGGTCGCCGTTCGCCCAGCACTGCTTGCGGATGTTCCCCAGGTCAGGCTCATCGGGATCACCGTGTGGCCGGCCACGTACGGTCCCCGGAACGACGCCTCGTTCGTCATGGCCGGCCTCGACGCCTACTGGAACGCGGAAGTGATCACGGCCGCTGTTCAGAACGCGTGTGTCGATGTCGCGGAGTCGCCGGACGGCATCGTGGGCCTGACCCAGGTGGAGGTGTCTGGTGCTGATCTTGGGATGTGGAAGCTCTATGTCCTGCCGAACCGTCAACGCACTGGGATCGGCCGCGCCCTGGTCGACGCTGCCAAAGCCCGAGCCCGCCTCCACGGCGGTGACCTCCTGACTGAGTACGAATCGAGCAACGAACGCGTGCGCGGCTTCTACCGCCGCCAAGGATTCGATCCCACCTCGCCACCTCGGCCAGACGCCGATGGTGTGTGGCTTCGCTGGAGGAACGACTCGAGCGGGTGATCCGCCCGCCTGAGCCTCGTCGTCGACGACACCGGCGTCACCGCCTCGAGTCACTGAACAGACGGCCGCGGGACATCGGCGCCGACGCACGGCGCTCGAGTCCGGAGCGTCGTCTGGGAGCTGGCTGATCCCGCCTGATGTCCGCACCTCCATCGGGCGGCCAGACGAGTTGCCCCAGACTGCTCGACTTGGGACAGCTGGATCACCCGGGTGAGGTCGGGCATCTCCGCGGCCGGCAGCCCGCCGCCGATGACCATGCCCGCGCGTTCGACCAGACCGGCGGCCTTCATCAGGTCTGCCGATGACCGCGGACTCCGCGTCTTGTTGAGTGAGTCCTCACTCACTATGATCGCCGTCGTGGCCCGCGCAACTCCCCTTCCCGCCGACGAACGGCGGGCCGGCATCATGGCCGCGACCGAACCGCTGCTGATGCAGTACGGCCGGGAGGTGAGCACCCGGCAGATCGCCGAGGCCGCCGGGATCGCCGAGGGCACCATCTTCCGGGTCTTCCCCAACAAGGACGCCCTGATCGACGCCGTCATCGAGGACGCGCTGGAAACGGACTCGACCGTCGCCGCCCTGCTGGCGATCGACCCCGACGCCGACCTGACCGACCGGTTGGAGCAGTCCGTGGAGATCCTCGAGGCCCGGATGCACCGCGTGTTCAGCCTGTTCGGGGCGTTCCGCCGCACCCCGCCGACCGACGCCGAGCACCACACCCACGAGCAGCGCCGGCGCGCCGACAACGCCCGGCTGACCGCCGCGCTGG
>JBMDXL010000771.1:0-9296 GCA_048594465.1 Microlunatus sp.
CGGCCCTCGACACGACGTCAGTGTGGCACAGGCCGATCATGGGCCGGAGACGAGAGAGGGCCCCGGGATCCGGGGCCCTCTCGTCTGTGCGCGAGGGGGGACTTGAACCCCCACGTCCTTGCGGACACTGGCACCTGAAGCCAGCGCGTCTGCCATTCCGCCACTCGCGCGTCAGCGACCCCGTCACCGGGGCAACCGCCGGGAAAGGCTAGCACGGTGGACGGGTGGGCACGAATCCGTCGAGAGCCGTCGACCCCGGGCCCGGGACGGCCCGGACACGCCGACGCGCAGACCCCGTTCCACCTGCCCGGGCGTTACCCGACGGTGACCGCGCGGCCGCCCGGGAGCGCTGTCGTCGGGGTCCGGCGTGACCGAACCGTGCCCTCACCGGCCCGCGGAAGCGGGGTTGGCCAGGATCTGCTGGATACGATCTAGGCTGATCCACCATGCCGAGGTGTGGTCTCGGTGTGCCGCGGACCCGTACGATCACCGCGGTCTGTCCAGCACCACGTACGGAACGACGACGGCGACGGTCCAGGGAGGAGGCGACGTGAGCATCTTCGGCAAGTTCGAGAAGAAGGTCGAGAGCGCGGTCAACGGCGTCTTCGCGCGCGCCTTCAAGGGCGACGTCCAACCGGTCGAGATCGCCGCCCGGCTGCAGAAGGAGCTCGACGCCGAGGCGAAGCTGATGTCGCGGGACAAGCGACTGGTGCCGAACGAGTTCTCCGTCGGTCTGTCCGAGCACGACCACGCCAAGCTCACGCCGTACAGCAAGACCCTGATCGCCGAGCTGGCCGCGGAGCTGAAGACCCACGCCCGCGACATGGGCTACGTGTTCAACGGCCCGATCCGGATCCACTTCGACCAGGACACCGCGCTGCCGACCGGCCGGTTCACGGTCGCCTCGGAGGCCGTCGCCGGCATGACCCCGTCGGTCGACCGCCCGGCCGCCCCCGGGCCCCGTTCCGGCTCGTCGGCCTCATCCGCCCGGTCCGCCCGGTCCTCGCAGTCGGCTCCGTCCGCCCCGTCCTCGTGGTCGGCGCCCTCGGCCCAGAGCGCCCCGTCGGGTCTCAGTGGCGCGTCTGCCTTCTCGGCCCGGTCCGCCGACAGCGCGCCCGATCTCTACCGCCCCACCGTCGACCGCAGCGAGCTGGTGCTCGAAGTCAACGGTCTCCGGCACCCCCTCACCCCGCCCGGGTTCGTGATCGGTCGCGGCACCGACGCCGACCTGCGGATCGACGATCCCGGCATCTCCCGGTTGCACGCCGAGGTGAAGATCCACCCGGCCACCGGGGCGACCGAGATCCTCGACCTCGGCTCCACCAACGGCATCACGGTCAACGGCCACAAGGTGCAGCGGGCCGCTCTGACCGAGGGCACGCGGATCGAGATCGGTTCCACCCGGATGCTGGTGCACGCGCCCGCCGGGCGCTGAAGGCACCTGGCCCATGTCCGAGCTCGCGGTCACCGCCATCAAGGTGCTCTACCTCGCCCTGCTCTGGCTGTTCATCCTGTCGGTCGTCTCGGTCATCCGCAGCGACCTGTTCGGCCGCACCGTGCCCACGCCCTCCCCGGCCGACGACCCCCAGCCCCAGCCGCTGGAGGAGCCGCCGCCGGCGAAGAAGTCCCGCCGCGGCAAGAAGGGGCGTCCGCACAAGCTCACCATCGTGCAGGGACCGCAGTCCGGTCTCTCCGCGGGTCTGGCCGACGGCGTGGTGCTGATCGGGCGCGGCTCGGACTGCCAGCTGATCCTGGACGACGACTACGTCTCCACCCGGCACGCCCGCGTGGTGGCCGGCGACCAGGGGCCGTACGTGGAGGACCTGGGCTCCACCAACGGCACCTACGTCAACGGCCAGCGCATCACCGCCCCCACCAGCGTGTCCCTGGTCGACACCATCCGGATCGGCAAGACGGTCCTGAAGCTGGAGGTCTGAGCAGATGACCCTGCAGCTGCGCGTCGTCTCCCACTCCGAGGTCGGCCTGGTCCGCAAGAACAACCAGGACTCCGGGTACGCCAGCCCGCACCTGCTCGTCGTGGCCGACGGGATGGGCGGGGCGGCTGCGGGTGATCTGGCCTCCGCAGTGGCCATCGACGAGATCAAGCGTCTCGACACCCCCGACCTGCTGGCGTCCGCGACGACCGAGGCGGACCCGGTCGGTCCGGCGTCGGCACCGCCCGGCGGGAGCGCGGACGAGAGCGAGTCCGACGCTACGACCGGCGGCGAGGACACGGTGATCGTGCCGGCGGCCCCGGCCGAGGCGGAGCAGGGAGCGGCCACCCGCAACCCGCTGCTGGCCCGGCTGGCCGCGTCGATCGCCGACGCGAACGACCGGATCGCCGACCTGGTGGCCGCCGACTACAGCCTGGAGGGGATGGGCACCACCGTCACCGGAGCGGTCTTCGACGGTTCGGCGATCGGGCTGGCGCACATCGGCGACAGCCGCGCCTACCTCCTCCGCGACGGACGGCTGGAGCGCCTCACCCACGACCACAGCTGGGTGCAGTCCCTGGTCGACGACGGCAAGATCTCCCCCGACGAGGCGGCCTACCACCCGCACCGCTCGCTGCTGCTCAAGGTGCTCAACGGCCAACCGGCCAACGACCCCGACCTGACCACCGTGGAGCTGCGGTCCGGGGACCGCTTGCTGTTCTGCAGCGACGGTCTGTGCGGCCTGGTGGACGACCCCCGGATCGCCGAGCTGCTCGGGCAGCCCGATCTCGACGCCGCGGTCGCCGATCTGGTCGACGACGCCCTGGCCGCCGGCGGGATCGACAACATCACGGTGATCGCGGCCGAGGCCGAGACGACGACGAGAACCGCGGTCGACGAGGACGACACGGCGGTGCGGCCGGTGGTCGGGGCCGCGGTGGTGCTGGGCGCCGCCGCCGACCGCGAGATCCCGGCGGTGCCGTCCCGCGCGCCCCTGGTCCCGGGCTTCGGCCGGGACGACGAGGACCCCGGCGACGACGAGGCGCTGGTCGATCCCGACGCGGAGCCGGTGGCGACGCCGTCGACGGCCGGCGGCACCCACGACGACGAGTCCCGCTACGCCCCGGGCCCACCGGCCAAGCGTCGTCTCGTCCGCACGCTGCTGGTCGGGCTGGTGGTGCTGCTGGTGGCCGGCGCCGGCCTCGGCGCGGGCTACGCCTGGACCCGCACCCAGTACTTCGTCGGCGCCGCCGGTGAGCAGGTCGCCATCTTCCAGGGTCTGCCCGACGGCATCCCCGGCCTGGCTCTCTCGTCGGTCTACGAGGTCCAGGACCTTCCGGTGGCCAGTCTGCCGCCGTACTACCAGGCCGAGGTGGCTGCCGGCATCGAGGTGGCCAGCGTCGACGCGGCCCGGGTCACCATCGAGCAGCTGCGCGCGATGGCCCGACGCTGCGCGTCCTCGCCGACCCCGACGGGCTCCGGCAGCCCGCGGACCTCGGCCACCCCGAAGAGCACCGCCGGACCGAGCACGTCGGCCGTCCCCACCCCGGGGTCGACGGCGACCAGCACCCTCACCTCCACCCCGGCCACCTCCTCGGGCAGCACCCCGGCGCCGAGCACCCCGGCCCCGCTGCCCGGTCAGGGCTGCTAGGACCGATGAGCACCGCGTCCGCGATGACGGTCGTCCCCCGCAAGCGTCGGGGGGCCGAGCTGTTCGGGCTGCTGTTCGCCCTGCTGCTGGTGCTGGGCGCGTACGCGCAGGTCGATCTCAACGTCGACGGGGAGCTGTCGGCGCGGTTCACCGCCCTGGCCGTCGCCTCCACCGTCGGCGTGGTCGCCGCCCACGTCGCCATCCGCTGGCGGCTGCCGTACGCCGACCCGGTGCTGCTGCCCTGCGTGGTGCTGCTGAACGGTCTCGGGATCGCGATGATCCACCGGATCGACCTGATCAACAACCCGCCGCTGGACGGGGCCCGGACGCAGCTGATCTGGACCGCCATCGGCGTCGTGGCCTTCATCGCCGTGGCCGTGGTGCTGCGGGACCACCGGCCGCTGCAGGGCTACACGTACACGCTCGGGTTGCTCGGTCTGGTCCTGCTGCTGCTGCCGCTGGTGCCGGGGCTGGGCACCGAGAAGTTCGGCGCCCAGATCTGGATCCAGGTCGGCCCGTACAGCTTCCAGCCGGCCGAGGCCGCCAAGGTCGTGCTGGCCGTCGCCTTCGCCTCCTACCTGGTGGAGAAGCGGGACGTGCTCGCGCTGGCCGGCTGGCGGGTGCTGGGGCTGGACCTGCCCCGGGCCCGCGACCTCGGTCCGATCCTCTGCGTGTGGGCGACGAGCCTGCTGATCCTGGTCTCCCAGCGCGATCTGGGCACCTCGCTGCTGTTCTTCGGGATGTTCGTGATGATGCTGTACGTCGCCACCGAGCGTCCCGGCTGGGTGGTGCTGGGCACCACCCTGTTCGCCGGCGGGGCGTACCTGGCCTTCCTGCTCTTCGACCACGTGAAGATCCGAGTCGGCGCCTGGCTGGATCCTTTCGGCGACTACGACCGTTACTACCAGGTGATCAACGCCCAGTTCGGCATGGCCTGGGGCGGTCTGCTCGGTCGCGGCCTCGGTGAGGGTCGGCCGGGACTGACCCCGCTGGCCCGCTCCGACTTCATCGCCGCCGCCATCGGCGAGGAGCTGGGCGCGACCGGTCTGATGGCGGTCATCGTGATCTACGGCCTGATCGTCTTCCGCGGTCTGCGCACCGCCCTGCAGTGTCGCGACCCGTTCGGGAAGCTGCTCGCGGCCGGTCTGGCGTTCGGTCTCGCGCTGCAGGTCTTCACCATCATCGGCGGCGTCACCCGGTTGCTGCCGCTGACCGGTCTGACCACCCCGTTCATGTCCCAGGGCGGCTCGTCGCTGATCTGCAACTGGATCGTCATCGGGTTGCTGATGGTCATCTCCCACCACGCGCGCAAGCCGGTGGCCACCGCCCTGGAGATCGACCCCGACGGGGAGACGACCCAGCTGATGGCCCGGCCGACCCCGGTGAGGGGTACGGCGTGAACAAGCCCATCCGCCGGGTCGCGTTCGTGGCCATGGTGATGTTCGCCCTGCTGCTGGGCAACGTCACCTACTCGGTGCTGTTCCGCCAGGCGAGCCTGGACGCGGACAGCCAGAACCGGCGCACCCGGGACGCGGAGTTCGCCCAGGACCGGGGAGCGATCCTGGCCACCGGCAAGGTGCCGATGGCCGAGACCGAGAGCTCCGACGACCGGTTCCGCTTCCAGCGGGTCTACCCCGACGACGACCTCTACTCGGTGGTCACCGGCTACTACTCCTACGACCACGGTCGGACGGGGCTGGAGAACTCCTACAACACCCAGCTGGCCGGCACCGACGACTCGCTCTTCGTCCGCCGGCTGGTCGACCTGGTCACCGACAGCCCGCAGAAGGGCGCCAGCGTGCAGACCACGATCGTGCCGCGGGTGCAGAAGGCGGCCGCCGAGGCGCTGGGCAACCAGAAGGGCGCCGTGGTCGCGCTCGACCCGAAGACGGGCGCGGTGCTGGCCATGGTCACGAGCCCCAGCTACGACCCGAACACCGTGGCCAGCCACGACATCGAGGCCGCCAACAAGAGCTGGAGCGCGCTGGCCGAGGACGACACCCGGCCGCTGGCCAACCGGGCCGCACGGGAGATCTACCCGCCCGGCTCGACCTTCAAGCTGGTGACGGCCGCTGCGGCGCTGGAGGACGGCATGTCCGCCGACAGCAAGGTCGCCTCGCCGGACCGGCTCAAGCTGCCCAACACCGAGACGTACCTGCCCAACTCCACCAACTGCGGCGGCTCCGAGACCACCATCAGCAACGCCCTGCGGGTCTCCTGCAACACCGCCTTCGCCAACCTCGGGCTCGAGGTCGGGCAGGACAAGCTCCGGGAGCAGGCGCAGAAGTTCGGGTTCAACGCCCGGCACCTCGCCGACCTCAACGGCGTGGCCAGCCAGTTCCCCGACGAGATGGACTCCGCCCAGCTCGCGCTGAGCTCGATCGGTCAGTACGACGTCGCGGCCAGCCCGTTGCAGATGGCCATGGTCACCGCCGGCATCGCCAACGACGGGGCCGTGATGGACCCGTACGTGGTCTCGATGGTGCAGGGCCCCGACCTCAAGCCCATCTCCACCACCAACCCCACCAAGCTGAGCCAGGCGATGACCCCGGCGAACGCCAAGGAGCTGCAGGAGATGATGCGGATCGTGGTGGCGGAGGGCACCGGCTCCACCGCGCAGATCTCCGGGGTCGACGTGGCCGGCAAGACGGGCACGGCCCAGTCCGACCCGAAGCGGAAACCTTTTGCCTGGTTCACGTCGTTCGCTCCGGTGGACGACCCCAAGGTGGCGGTCGCGGTGATCGTGGAGGACGCCGACATCCCCCGGGAGGACATCGCCGGCGGGCGGGTGGCCGCCCCGATCGCCCGCGCCACGATGCAGGCGGCCCTGTCGTGAACCTCCGTCCCGACCCCTCACGGGCCGACGCGGCACCCCTGGGGGTGGTCGTGCGACCGGGGGTCGTCGTGGGAGGGTCTAGGAGCGCCTCGGCGGTCCCGGCAGCGGCGCGGACGAGGAGAGGACTCAGGAGATGACGAGCCAGCCGAAGCTGGTCGGAGGTCGCTACGAGCTGGGCGAGCTGCTCGGCCGCGGCGGGATGGCCGAGGTCCACCGGGCTGTCGACCTCCGACTCGGGCGACCGGTGGCGGTCAAGGAGCTGCGCGCCGACCTGGCGACCGATCCCACCTTCCAAGCCCGGTTCCGTCGCGAGGCCCAGTCCGCCGCCGGGCTCAACCACCCCACCATCGTGGCCGTCTACGACACCGGCGAGGAGACCAACCCGGTCACCGGGACCTCGATCCCCTACATCGTGATGGAGCTGGTCGAGGGCCAGACGCTGCGAGACGTGCTCCGGGAGGGTCGCAAGCTGCTCCCCGAGCGGGCGCTGGAACTGACCGTCGGGGTGCTGGACGCCCTCAGCTACAGCCACAAGGCCGGCATCGTGCACCGCGACATCAAGCCCGCCAACGTGATGCTCACCCCCACCGGCCAGGTCAAGGTGATGGACTTCGGCATCGCCCGGGCGGTCGCCGACACGTCGGCCACGATGACCCAGACCGCCGCGGTGATCGGCACCGCGCAGTACCTGTCCCCCGAGCAGGCCCGCGGCGAGACGGTGGACGCGCGCAGCGACATCTACTCCGCCGGCTGCCTGCTCTACGAGCTGCTGGTCGGTCGGCCGCCCTTCGTCGGCGACTCGCCGGTGAGCGTGGCCTACCAGCACGTCCGCGAGCAGCCCGTGCCCCCCAGCCGGCTCGACCCCGAGATCACCCCCGACATCGACGCCATCACCCTCAAGGCGCTGGCCAAGGACGCCGACGACCGCTACCAGTCGGCGCGGGAGTTCAAGAACGACATCACCCGGGTGCTGGCCGGGCAGCAGGCCACTGCCGTGGTCCCGCGACCGATCCCCGAGTCCGAGGTGCCCACCCGGGTCGCCACCCGTCCGGTGGTCACGCCGCCGCCGGTCGACGAGGACATCGACGAGGAGCCGAAGCGGCGGGGCGGTCTGATCGCGTTGGTCGTGGTGCTGGCCCTGCTGCTGCTCGGCGGCGTGGCCTGGGGCGTCTACCGGTGGATGCAGCCGAACGAGCCGCCGCCGCCCGCCCTGGTCGCGGTGCCCAACGTCCTCACCTACACCGCCGACCAGGCCACGGCCCGGCTCGAGGGGGTCGGTCTCAAGGCCACCCTCCGTGAGGTGAACGGCCCGGCCGAGACCAAGGGGCAGGTGACCCAGCAGGACCCGATCGCCGAGACCCAGGTCGAGGTCGGCAGCGGTGTCACCATCACGGTCAACCAGGGCCCCGAGACCGCGACCATCCCCGACGGGCTGGTCGGCCGGGACCGCAAAGCGGCCGAGAGCCGGCTGAACGACGCCGGCTTCGACTCGGTGGACGCCAAGGCAGCCACCTCCGAGCCGAACGACGCCAAGGCCGGGCAGGTGCTGACGGTCAGCCCCAGGGAGGGCTCGACCGTGCCGCTGGCGACCAAGGTCACCCTGACGTACGCCACCGGCGAGTCGGCGGTGCCGAACCTGGTGGGGGTCAACCGCGAGCGGGCCGAGGCCGACGCCAAGGCGGCCGGCTTCAAGGTCCGCTTCACCGAGCAGGAGACCGACGAGCAGCCCGCCGGGCTGGTGGTGTCGCAGGACCCCGCCTCGGGTTCCTCCCTGGCCCGCGGCGAGACCATCACGCTGGTGGTGGCGACCGCCCCCAGCCCGACCCCGCCGCCGCCGTCCCCGACCCCGCCGCCGACGTCGGACCCGCCGAGCACCCCGGCCACGCCGGAACCGTCCGACACCCCGCGCTGACGCCCGGGAGTCACGGTACCGACCACTCCTCGACGTAATAGAACACCGCGTCGAATAGGAGTACGCTCGGTCCATGTCCGTGATGACCGCACTGCAGGGTTCGCTGTTCGAGCTCGACGCGGCGCCCGGGTTGGGTCCGCTGGCCGACCTCGTCGTCCGGCACGAGCTCGGCCGGGGCGCGTGGGTCGATCTGCTGCCCGGGTGGCTGGGCTGCGCCGACGAGGTGTACGACCGCTTGCTCGACGTCGACTGGCAGGCCGAGCGCTGCCAGATGTACGACCGGGTGGTCGCCGTGCCGCGGCTGCTCCGGTTCTACGGCGAGAGCGAGGCCCTGCCGCACCCGACCCTGGCGACCGCCCGGGCGGCGCTCAACCAGCACTACGGCCCGGAGCTGGGCGAGCCGTTCACCACCGCCGGGATGTGCCTCTACCGGGACGGTCGGGACTCGGTGGCCTGGCACGGCGACACCATCGGCCGCGGCCGGAGCGAGGACACCATGGTGGCGATCCTCTCGCTCGGCTCGGCGCGGGAGTTCCTGCTCCGTCCGCGCGGCGGCGGGACGACCATCCGGCACCGGCTGGGCCACGGCGACCTGATCGTGATGGGCGGCTCCTGCCAACGCACGTGGGAGCACGCAGTGCCCAAGACCACCCGCCCGGTCGGCCCCCGGGTCAGCGTGCAGTTCCGTCCGCGCGGGGTGCGCTGACCCAGCTGCCCGGCGTTTGGCGGTGGCGAACCCGATCTCCTGAGAGTTGCCTGCCCGACTCCCCGCGTCGCGGAAATTTCTTCATGACGGGAATCTGCCGCTCGTCGCCGCGTCTCCGGCGTGTCGCCGCGCCGCGTCGGCTCGAGCGGAGCATTTCCGTCACTCCGGTCGGCTGGTCGTCAGCGGCTGGACATCAGCGGCGCGAAGTCCTTGGCCCGCTCGGGTGCCTCGGGGTCGCCGCAGACGGCCAGCCAGTT
>JBMDXL010000772.1:0-15644 GCA_048594465.1 Microlunatus sp.
CGAGGTGCTGTTCGGTCGGACGAGTCCGGCCGACGGCGCCACCAAGACCAGGGAGATCATCGACTCGATGAAGTAGTCCGGGCCGAGGGACCCGGGATGGTCCTGGCGGCGATCAGCAGGGCGATCACCGCCAGGACCACCACCACCCCGACCGTGGCCGACCACCCGAACGCGACCCAGCCGAAACCGGCCACCCAGCCGATCACGGCCGAACCGGTGTAGAGCGAGACGTTGTAGAGCGCAGTGGCCTGGGCCCGGCCGACCCGGGCGTGGTGCCCGACCCAGGCCGAGGCCACGGCGTGGACGACGAAGGCGCCCGCCGTCAGGATCACCAGCCCGGCGATCACCAGCGGCAGCCACGCGCTGAGCGTGAGCAGGGTGCCGGTGATCATGGTCAGCAGCCCGGTGATCAGCACCGGCCGACGGCCGAAGCGGGGCACGCCCCGGCCGACCAGCCGGGAGGACACGGTGCCGGCCCCGTACGCGGCGAAGATCAACGAGGCCGCGATCACCGGCAGCCCGAAGCCCGGTCCCTCCAGCCGGAACCCGAGGTAGTTGTAGACCGCCACCAGCCCGCCCATGATCAACAACGGCTGGGCGTAGAGGGCCAGCAGGGTCCGGTCGGACAGGCAGCGCCGGACGGTTCCGGCCAGCCCGGACCAGTCCGTCCGGGGCTGCGGCACGTACGTCCGGGCCGGCGGCATCAGCCGGAGGAAGATCAGCGCGGCGCCCAGGCAGACCGCCGCGACCGCCGCAAGGGCGAGCCGCCAGCCGATCAGCTCGGTCAGCGGTCCCGCGAGCAGCCGGCCGCTCGCCCCACCGATGGTGGTGCCGGAGATGTAGGCCGCCGCCGCGGCTGCGGTCGATCGCGGGTGGACCTCGTCGTGCAGATAGGTCATGGCCAGCGCCGGCAGCCCGCCGAGGGCGACACCCTCGAAGAACCGGACCGCCAGCAGCGACTCCAGACCCGGGCTCAGGGCCACCAGCAGACCCGCCACCGCCGCGGTCGAGATGGCGATCTTCATCGCCCGCAGGCGGCCGAGGCGATCGGCCAGCAGCGACCAGGGGAGCACCGAGAGGGCGACTCCCCAGGTGGCCACGGACAGCGACAGGGCCGCCTGGGAAGCGCTGATCCGGAGGTCGTCGGCCAGGGTGGGCAGCAGGCCCTGCGGGGCGTACAGCTGGGCGAAGGTCGCCACCCCCGCCGCACCGAGGCCGACCAGCATCCGCCGGTAGGCCGGTGTCGCGGCGCGGTAGCCGGCCCAGCTCTCGGTCCGGGTGGTGATGGTCGCGGTGCTCACCCGACGACGGTAGGAAGCCGTCAGCTAGACCACACATGCATGTATGCGTGACAAATCATACGCTGAGCGCATGGAGATGGTGGATCTGCAGCGCGTGCTGCGGCTGCTCCCGGTGTTCGTGGTGGTGGCCGAGACCGAGCAGGTGACGGTCGCGGCCTCGATCCTGCGGATGCCGCAGCCGACGGTGAGTCGGGCACTCGGCACCCTGGCCGACCTGATCGGCACGCCTCTGGTGGAGCGGCAGGGCCGCGGCATCACGCTGACCGGGGCGGGGCGCGAGCTGCTGCCGTACGCCCGGGCCGGGCTGGACGCGGTGGCCGCCGGGGTGGCCGCGGTGGCGCAGGACGGCGTGGTCGGTCAGGGTGAGGTGGCGATCGCGTTCCAGACGGTGCTGGGGGAGACCGTCGTCCCGGCTCTCATCCGGCGGTTCCGGGAGCGGTATCCCGGTGTCCGCTTCGCCCTGACCCAGGGCTCCCGCCAGCGGTGCCTGGACGACCTCGAGCGCGGGACGTCGGCGGTGGCGCTGGTGTCCTCCCCGGCCGGCGCGGCCGGCGAGGTGATCGAGCTCTACGAGGAGCCGATGGTGCTGGTGGTGCCGCGCGGTCACCACCTGGCCACCGCACCCCGGGTCACGCTCGCCGAGCTCGCTCGCGAGGAGCTGATCGTGCTGAAGAGCGGCTACGGTCTGCGCGACCTGATCGAGACGCTGTTCGCCGACTCCGGCCTCGAGCCCCGGATCTCCTTCGAGGCCGACGACTCCCACACCGCGCGAGGACTCGTCTCGGCCGGGCTCGGCGTCACGGTGGTGCCGTCCTACGTCCCCGACGCCGACACCGTGCAGCTCCGGATCGACCACCCGGGTGCCCGCCGGACGATCGGCGCGGTGTCGCGTCGTGGGGTCGCGGTGCCGGCCGTGGCGGCCTTCCTGGACTTCCTGCGCAGCGGGGGACCGGTCATCGCGGCCGGGGCGCTCGGTCCGTACGCGCGCCCGGCCTCAGCGGACGCGGTTCACCGCTGACCGCTGACGAACGCGTACGCCCGGCCGGCGCGCCCCGCCGCAGCGCCGTCGAACGGCACCAGCACCCACTCCCGCATCGGTTGCTGGCCGGGTTTGCCCATCGGCTCGCCCAGGCCGGTGCTGATCAGGCGGTCGACCTCGTCGGCCGGGAGCTTGATCATCAGCTGGTTCCGGTAGGTGCAGGCGAACACCCGGTTCCGCACCCGCATCCCGTCGGCGCCGAAGCCGCGCCGGGTGCCGTCGGGCAGCTCGACGTCGTCGTGACCGGCGAAGCGCTCGATCAGCCGGGCGTAGCCGGCGATCGGGTCGGGGGCCCAGCCGGGGTCGCGTCCGAAGGTGGCCACCAGTCGCTCCAGCGGGGACGCGGTCGGGTCCACCGGCACGGGCTCAGCGAAGGGGCGGCGTCCAGCGAGGGTCTGGGCGCCGACGGTGGCCAGCAGCTGCCGGGCCGCTCCGTCCAGGGCGTCGGCCAGCGGAGCCAGAGCGAGCGTCGGCGCGCCGGCGGCCTTGGCCAGGTCCCACCCGTGCAGCAGGTGCTCGACCGATCTCAGCACGACCACCTGGTCGCCGCTGAGCCGCCCGACGGGCACCTCGAAGGTGCCGGCGCGGACCTCCTCCCCGCCCAGCACGTCGGCCAGGCGGTTGCTCCACCGCCGGTAGTCAGTGGGCGACGGGGCCGGTTGGTCGGTGTCCGGGACCAACCGAGGCGACGAGGGTGGGCGCGCGGTGCCGGTGAGCAGGCCGACGAAGACACGGTCCCCGCCGACGAGGTGGCCGAGCAGCTGGGCGTAGGTCCACCCCGAGCACGGCGTCTCGCCCTCGGGCTCCGGTGCGGTGTCGACGACATCGGCCACGGCGTCGACGACGGTCCGGAAGATCTCCAGGTGATCATGCATACTTGAAAATCTAAAGTAGTGACGTGAGTGCGTCAACGGTTCGGGTGCGAGGTGGTGGGATGGCGCGGTCGTACGGCCAGCTGTGCGGGTTGGCTCTGGCCCTGGACGTGATCGGGGACCGGTGGAGTCTGCTGATCATCCGCGAGCTGCTCGTGCGACCGGACGGGGCGCGGTACACGGATCTGCGCGACGGCCTGCCGGGAATCGCGACCAATCTGCTCGCCGACCGGCTGCGCGATCTCGAGGCGGCCGGTGTGGTGCGCCGGGAGGCGCCCCGGCCGCCGGTGGCGACCCCCGTGCTCCGGTTGACCGACCTGGGGGAGGGCCTGCGTCCGGCGGTCGAGGCGCTCGCCGTCTGGGGAGGCGCACAGGTGCCTGCCGCCGAGTCCTCCGACGAGTTCCGCAGCCGCTGGCTGATCATCCCGATCGAGGCGATGCTGCGTGACACCGCCCCGGTCGACCCGCCGATGATCATGACGCTGGTCACCGGGGACGAGCCGGTGATCATCGAGGTGGGCGACGGCGCGGTCCGCGCCCGGACGGCATCGGGCGGGTCCGACGGTGACCCGGTGGCCGACCTGGTGATCACCGGTCCGCCGAAGGCGATCCTGGGGGTGCTGTCGGGCCAGCTGCCCCTGGCGGCCGCGAGTCGACGCGGGGTGCGGACCCGCGGTGATCGCGACGTGCTCCGCCGCGTGGGGTTGGTCGTCGGCTGAGTCGGTCAGACCGCGAGAGCGAGCTCGCCCCGGACGATGCTCCGCCCGGAGTGCTCGGTCTCGTCGACCTCCTGCTGGGAGATGTCGACGATCGCGTACGCCGCCAGGTCGATCGAGCGGTCGATGGTCCAGACCCCGTACGACCCGTCGAGGATCCCGAGCGGCTGCCGACGGGAGGGGTCGTCGCGGTGCACCAGCCAGGCGTGCCGGAGGCCGGCCCGCGGTCGCTCGGCGTCGAGTGTCACCTGCAGGATCCGTCGACCCAGCTCGTCGGTCGCGACGACCGCCTCACCGGAGATCGCGGATCCGTCCCCCGGCACGGAGGACAGACGCGCCTGGGCGACCAGAGCCGCATCGCCGAGAACCGTGCCGTGGAGGGCGGCAGCGACGGCGTCCATCAGCGACGGTCGGGGCGCGGGTCGGGTCGTCACCGGGGTCGGGTCCTGGCCGTCGGCGGGGGTGAGGAGCGGAGCGGCGCCGGGCAGGGCCGCGGACAGCGCCAGCTCGTCCTGGATCCGCGCCCACACCCGCGGGTCGGGAGTGACCAGCTCGTCGGTGACACCGAAGCCCCGCCCGAGGGTCACCAGGCGGCGCAGGTCGGCGATCTCACCGGAGCAGGCCCGGCAGGTCTGGACGTGGGCGTGGTCCTCGGCGGTGCCCACGGCCTCACCCAGGGCGAGGAGACTCAACAGCTCGGGATCAACGTGCATCGTGCAGCACCGCCAGTCGCTTCTGGAGCTCGTGCAGACCCCGGCTGAGATGGCTGCTGACCACGCTGCCGGACACGTCCATCCGCTCGGCGATCTGGGCCGGCGTGAGACCGTCCACCAGCGCCAGGCGGAGCGCCCGGTGCGGGCCGTCGCTCGACCGGGACATCTCGTCGGCGACCAGCAGCAGGTCGGCGAGATCGCCGGGGTCCATCGGCTCACGATCCTGGGTGGTGGTGCTGGCCGGCGCGCCCGCCCGGGTCGAGCGGCTCGGGGCCCGCTGGGTCCTGGCGAGCTCGAGGCGCAGGATCCCGATGAGCCACGCCGGCAGCGTGGTCTGCGCCGGGATCAGGAGCTGGCGCGAGGCCCAGGCGCCGGTGAACACCCGCTGGGTGACGCCCTCGGCCTCGTTGACGTCGTCGTCGAGTGAGCGCAGCGCCACGCTGTAGATCAACGACGACCACTCGCTGTAGACCGCCGACAGCGCGGTCTCGTCGCCGGCCGCGAAGGCGTCGCCGACGGCGGTCGCGTCGTCCTCGCCCTGCGTCATGGCCGTCTCCTCAGCTGGGACGCCTTGGGCGGCGTCACCGCCGATCCTAGAACCCTCTCGGTCACGGTCTCGTCGGCTGGGCTGCGCTGCGTGAGCCGGGGCTGAGCGGCGGTCCAGGCGGTGGCCCGCGAACACCCCTCCGGGGACGGTGATTGGTGCACCGGTGACCGCCCTGACAGGATCGGTGTGACACATCTCAGCGCCGTCCGGACATTCAAGGAGCATGGGGAACGAACCAGCGGACACCGGCGCCGACCGTGAGGCGCGGTTCCGTCAGCTGTACGCAGCCACCTACGCCGATGTCTCACGGTTCGTGCTGCGCCGGGTCCCTCACAGCCACGTCGAGGACGTCACGGCGGAGGTGTTCGTCGTGGCCTGGCGCCGGCTCCCCGACATCCCGGAGTGCCCGGGCGAGGCGACGGCGTGGTTGCTCGGGGTCGCCCGCCTCACCCTGCAGAACAACAGCCGGGGCCGGCAGCGCTACGCCGCGCTGGCCGTCCGGGTCGCCGAGAACGTCCCCGCTCAGGTGGACGGCGACGCCGACGCCGACCTGCTCAGCCGACGCCTCGACCTGGCGGCGGCCTGGCCGCGCCTGTCGCCCTCCCACCAGGAGGCGATCGCGCTGATCGCCTGGGACGGGCTGTCGACCGCGCAGGCTGCCGCCGTGGTCGGTGTCAGCCCGGTCGCCTTCCGACTCCGCGTCTCCCGCGCCCGACGCGCGTTGCGCCGGCACCTCGAGGAGTCCCCCGGGCCCCCGCCCGGCCGCGCCGCCCAGCCGCCCCAGATCGCCAGGAGGACCCGATGACCAGAGCACTGTTCGATCCCCGAACCGGCGCCGCGCTCGGTGCGCTCGACCCGGCCCGTGACGCCGTGGTCGACCCCGGTCGCTACGAGTCCACGCTCGCCCGGGTCCTCGCCGTCGACCCCGCGCAGCCGACGACCGGGTCCGAGGAGACGCCTCCGAGGCGCCGGGTCCGACGCCGGCGGATCGCCGTCCCCGCCGGTGTGCTGGCTGCCACCGCGGCGGCGACAGCTGTCCTCGTGGCGGGGCAGCCCGCGTACGCGGACTGGACTCCCGTGCCCGTCGCCTTGTCGGCGGGCGAGGCGACCGAGGCCGCGCGCAGCTGCCTGGCCCACCAGGGTGAGCCCGGCGACACGCCCGCGGACGTCCTGATCGCCGATCGTCGCGGCCCCTGGATCTACGTCCTGGTGGCCTCGGCCCAGCAGGAGAGCTCGTGCGTGATGCCGGAGTCGCTGGTCGGCACGACACCGTCCACCACCGACCGCCGGATGCACGCCGGCGGAGCCGGTGAGGTGCTGACCGACCCGGTCGGGGCTCGCCGGGTCGACGTAGCGATCTGGTCGGCGTCTGGCACCGACGAGGGCCTGTTCATGCTGATCGAGGGCCGGGTCGGCTCCGAGGTGGCCGGGGTGGAGGTCCTCACGCCGACCGGGAAACGGGTGACCGCCTCGGTGCACGACGGCCGCTTCGCCGCCTGGTGGCCCGCCGGGAGGAGCTCCACCCGCACCCCCGAGCTGACCGGGGCGCCCTCCCTGCAGGTCACGATGACCGACGGCACCGTCGTCACCGTGCCCGGGTGAGGTGTCGGCGGCCGGCGCCGAGGTGATCCCGGCGATCCGGCCTGGAGGGCCTGGCGGAAATGGAGGTGCTCCGGCAGGTGGGTGGAGCTACGTTCGTCCGGCTACCTGTCACCCAGCCGGAGCTCAGCGGCGGACTGGTCGCCCCGATCGTGAGCTGCTCCGTCGGCGCGCTGCCCGGGCCCGAGGAGAGGACCTGCATGTTCGCCCCAGCCGTCACCGACTTCTGGACCCCGGCTCGTCCCGGGCAGCCTGACCTGGAGACGGGTCACCTCCGGGTGGTGGTCGACGCCACGCTGCCGACGAACCGCTCGGTCTCGGTGCTCGAGCTGGCCGGCGGGGGTGGAGCCGTGACCGTGACCCCGGCGCGGGCAGACCGTCTGGGCCTGGTCGATGGATCCGGCTGCTTCGCCGGCGACGTCCTCGACGCTCTGCAGCGGGACGGCGTGGTCATGAACGATCCCGACCTCGTCTTCTATCTTCCCCTGGCCACGCAGCCCGAGCTGGCGAGGGAGGCGACGCCCGCCGACCTGCGCCGGCTGGATGAGGCTGACGCGTCGGCCTTCGGCGACTTCGCGCGGTCGTCGCCGGCGGACGACCTCGACGAGGCCTTCGTCGAGCTGGACCACTGGCTGGTCTTCGGGTTCTTCGACCACGCGCGCCTGGTGTGCGCGGCGAGCATGTTCCCCTGGCGGGGAACCCGCCTGGCCGACCTGGGAGTCCTCACCCTGCCCGACCATCGCGGCCGCGGTCTGGCCCGGCAGACGGTCCGCGCACTCTGCGGCTCGGCGCTGGCGGCGGGCTACGAACCCCAGTACCGCTGCCAGCTCGACAACACCGCCTCGGCGGCGCTCGCCGCCGCCGCGGGCTTCACGCGCTACGGTCTCTGGCACGTCGTCACCGCCTAGGAGCAGCCAGGCGGCCGGCACACGCCGGAGACGCTTCACGACCCGCCGGCGGCAGCGACAGAACGGATTCCGCGTGAGACGACTGCTCGTGCCGTCCTCGGCGTTGCTGTGGGGACTGCAGATCGCGTTCCTCAGTCCCGCCCTCGCGCTGATCCTGGTCGAGCTGTACGGCGCCACCACGGCCGAGGTCGGCTGGGTGCTGGCGATCTACAACGCCAGCGGCTTCGTGTTCTCCCTGCTCATCCCGGCCTATGCCGACCGGAAGCAGGACTACCTCGGCCCGATGGCGGCCTGCGGCGCGCTCACCTTCCTGCTCGCCCTCGTGCTCGCTCTGGTCACCACCCTGCCCCTCGCCGCCGTCGCGCTCTTCGTGATCGGCGGTCCTGCCGGCATCGGCAGCTCCATGCTGTTCGCGCACCTGCGCCACTCCGGCGCCCGGCCCGCCGACATCGTCAACACCCGCGCCATCGTCTCGGTCGCGTGGGTCGCCGGCCCGCCCCTGGCCACGTTCATCATCGGCTGGTTCGGCAACCGCGCCATCCTGCTGGCCATCGCCGCCGTGGCCGTGCTCAACCTGACCACGACGGCGATCATGATCAACCACCGTCGCGCTGCGACCCGCGCCGCCGCGGCCGCCGGCGACCCCGTCCCACCCACGCCGGCAGCCGACGGCCCGACGACGATCGGACGGGGCGGGATCGCGTTGATCATGGCCGCCTTCGTGCTGCTGCAGGCCGCGAACGCCACCGGGATGACGATCATGACCGTCTACGTCACCGAGACCCTGCGGCTCGACCTGAGGTGGGCGGGCATCGCCCTGGGCGTCGCCGCCGCTCTCGAGGTGCCGGCCCTGCTGTCCATGGGCCGTCTCAGCGAGCGCTTCTCGCAGCTGGGCCTGATCGCGACCAGCTGCGTGGCCGGGATCGCCTACTTCCTCGGCCTTGCCTTCGTCGAGGGCCCGATCCTGCTGATCGGTCTGCAGCTGCTCAACGCCTGGTCCTTCGCCGGGATCGCCGGCGTCGGCCTGCCCCTGTTCCAGCAGCTGATTCCCCGTCCGGGCCTGTCCACCGGGCTGTTCACCAACACCCGTCGCGTCGGGGCCATCGTCTCCGGCCCGATCATCGCCGTCGGTTCGCTCACCGCCTTCGGTCAACGAGGCATCTTCCTGACCAGCGCCACCGTCACCCTCGTCGGTCTCGTCATCCTCACCATCGCCTCCTGGACCTCCAGACGGCGGCCGGCGGCCGAGGCCGAGGTCGGCGCAGCGTGACGGTCGGAGTCCGGATCCGGCCGGCCGCGCCCGGCGACCGTCCGCAGCTGCTGGCGCTGACCCGGGACCTGGCGACGTCGTACGACGTGGACCCCGCCTCCTTCGGCGCCGGGCTCGACGACGTGCTCGTTGCGCCGACGAGTCTCCTCGTGGTCGCGGAGCGAGCGTCCGTGGTCGTCGGCTACGCCCTGGCTCAACTCCACCACACCGTCCACGCGAACGGGGTCGTCGTGTGGGTCGAGGAGGTCATGGTGGACGAGTCGAGCCGGGCCGGCGGTGTCGGACGCGCCCTGATGACCGAGATCGAGGCGTGGGGCGTCCGCAACGGTGCGGCCTACGTCGCGCTGGCGACCCGGCGAGCAGAGGACTTCTACCGGGCTCTGGGCTACGAGCCCTCCGCGACCTACCTGAAGCGGGTCCTCCCGACGCGGTCACCGTCGTCGCCGTCCGCCCGGAACCGGCCTGTCTGAGTGCCGCACTAGCGTGCGGACGCATGACGACGCCTGCCCCTGGAGACCTCGACGCCGTACGAGCCTCGTACGACGCTGTGGCTGACAACTACGTCGACCTGGTCGCCGACCCCGGTCCGTGGCTGCGCGGTGTCCTCGACGCCTTCGCCGAGGAGGTGCGGGAGATCGGGCCCGTGCTCGACGCGGGCTGCGGACCGGGCTGGGTCGCCGACTACCTGAGCCGCCGGGGCGTGGCCGTGTCCGGTGTCGATCTGTCGCCCCGCATGATCGACCACGCTCGGCGGCGGTATCCGGCGTTGTCCTTCGAGGTCGCGTCGGTGACGGAGCTGCAACCGGAGCCCGGTTCCCTCGGCGGGGTCCTCGGCTGGTGGTCGTGGTTCAACCTGCCGCGGACGCACCTGCCCGGCGTGATCGCCACCCTGGCCGGCGCTCTCCGCCCCGACGGTCAGCTGGTCATCGGCACCCACCGCGGTGCCGGTGATCATCCCCGCACCCGGTGCTACGGGGATGTTCCTGTCGAGTGGACCACCCACCTCTACGAGCCGGAGGAGCTGAGCGCGATGGTCGCGGCCGCCGGCCTGGAGATGGTGGTCGACCTGCGCCTGCCACCGCTGCCCCCGTCGGCGAACCCCCAGCTGGTCCTGGTGGCCCGGCGACCCCCGGGGGACCGGTGACGTGCTCGAGCTGGTGACCCGGAGATCGGTGTCGAGCGTCGAGGTGGACGACGTTTCTGACCGTCGAGGGGTTTGAAGGTCAGTCGGCGGGGTGGACCGCGTGTCGGAGATAGACCACGCCGTTGCCGAACCGCCGCTGGTCCAGCAGCTCGAGCTCCAGGCGCAGGCCCCGGGGCAGCGCGGGCTTGCCGCCGCCGATCGCCGCCGGGGCCAGCAGCAGGACGCACTCGTCGACCAGGCCGTGGCGGACGGCCTCGGCCCCGAGGGTGGCGCCGCCGACGCTCAGGTCGGCGTCGGACCCCTCCTTGAGCCGACGGACCGCGTCGGGGTCGAAGCGGCGCTCGATCCGCGTCCGCGCCGTCGACACCGACGCCAGCGTCGTGGAGTAGACGACCTTGTCGGCGTCCCGCCAGATCTGCGCGTAGTCCCGCACCACCGAGGGCTCGTCCCGGAGCCAGTCGTCGGTGTCCCAGATCGCCATGGTCTCGTACATCCGGCGGCCGTAGAGCGAGGAGCCGATCCCGCGCTCGTGCTCGTTCCACAACGCGTGCACCTCCTCGTCCGGCACGGACCAGTCGAAGGCGCCGTCCTCGTCCTCGAGGTAGCCGTCCAGCGAGATGTTGGCGGCGTAGATCAGCTTGCCCATGAGTGCCTCCGGGTCGACGGTGATGGCTAGACTCCAGCATCACCGGCGGCACCGACAAGACCTCCGGCTGCTCGTACGCTGAGTCGGTGACTCAGACGCCTACGCCACCCGCGAATCCGTTCACCTGGGCGGAGCCGACACCGGACAGCGAGGTGGAGCGGGCCCTGGTGGTCACCGCGCACCCCGACGACGCCGACTTCGGCGCGGCCGGCACCCTCGCCTCCTGGGTCGACGCCGGCATCGCCGTCACCCTGCTGCTCTGCACCCACGGCGAGCAGGGTGGCTTCGACGACACCGACCGGGCCGAGATGCCGGTCATCCGGGAGCGGGAGCAGCGCGCGGCCTCCGCCGAGCTGGGCGTCACCGACGTGCGCTTCCTCGACGGCTGGAGCGACGGGTGGCTGGAGCCGACCTTCGCGCTGCAGAAGGCGATCGTGGAGGTGGTGCGGGACGTACGTCCGCAGCGGGTGCTCACCCAGTCGCCGGAGCGGCTCTACCAACGCCTGCAGGCCTCACACCCGGACCATCTGGCGGCCGGGGAGGCGACGGTGCGGGCGGTCTACCCGGCGGCGGAGAACCGGTTCGCCTGGCCCGAGCTGATCGGTCAGGGGCTGGAGCCGTGGAAGGTGCGCGAGCTGTGGTTGATGGCCCACCCGGACATGCCGCACGCGGTCGACACCACCCGGTGGTTCGACCGGAAGGTCAGCGCGCTCCGAGCGCACGCCTCCCAGACCGCGCACCTCGGGGACGGTCTGGAGGCGATGCTGCGCGGCTGGAACACCAAGAACGCCGAGTCCGCCGGTCTGGCTCCCGGCCGACTCGCCGAGCTGTTCGCGGTCACCCGGATCAACTGAGACCGGCCGTCGCTCCTCGCCCGGGCCGGCCGTTACGCTCTGGTCCGATGGAGCTGGAACGTGCCGTCGAGCAGACCCGCAACCACTGGTGGTGGCGGCCCGGCTGGCGGCACGGCGCCCGCTACCACACCTTCCACCTGACCTTCGAACGGTGCCCGGCGCTGAGGGCCGAAGCAGCTCGCGTCGGCAGGCTGCTCGCGGCGGTCCCCGACGTCGACGTGGTGCCACCCCAGTGGCTGCACCTGACGATGACCGGCGTCGGGTTCGTCGGAGACCTGGCCGCAGATCGTCTGGACCGCATCGCCCAGGCGGTCCTCGCCCGTACGCCGTCGCCCGACGTGCCACCCCTGCGCTTCGAACGCCTGTACCTGGGACGCGAGGGCCTGTCGCTGGTGCCGGAGCCGGCGTCCTGGCTGACCGAGCTGAAGCAGGCGCAGGAGGAGGTCGTGTCGACCGAGCTGGGTCTCGACGACGACGGCAGCCGGGTCTTCCACCCCCACGTGTCGCTGGCGTACTTCCGCGGTGCGGTCGACGTCGCGGCGCTGGAGCGGGCGGTCGCCGCTGCCGGCCCCCGGACGGTCCTCGCGGAACACCCGATGCTGTCGCTGCTGGAGCTCGGACGCGACGACGAGGTCTACACCTGGCGGGTGCGCGACCAGGTGCCGATCTCGACTGGTGCACGACGGTGAGCGAGGCGATCGCACCTCGGTCCGGCTCGTCACCTGATCAACTGATCACGTGTCGGCGTCGGGTGGTCCCTCTCGCCCGCTACCCGTGGAGGCGGCTCCGCACCGCCGGGTAGTCGGCGGCGATGGTGATCACGTGGTGCTCCAGGTCGTCCGGGTCGTCCAGATCCGTGCGCCACGGCAGCGCCTCGAGCTCCTGGACGAAGCGCGTCAGCCGCAGCTCCGCCCACGCCTCAGCCACCGACCAGGGTGGCCCGCCGAGGAGGCGACGGTGGTGCAGATGACGCTCCATGATCATCGACTCGTCCTGCCCGACAGCTGCACCAGGTCCTGCATCACGTTCGCCAGGTCGGTGAGGCGGGCGCGCCGTCCGAGGATCGCCCGGTCGACGAGGACGAGCGGGCCGTCACGCGTGTGGCCGACCTGCTGCGCCGCGAGCTCCCCGTGGGTCAGCGCCTTCGGCAACGACTGGTGAACGCCGACGGCCAGACGGTAGAGATCCATCCAGCGGTGTGGTCGGTGGCCGGGATGGGTGATGGCCACCTTCTCGACGGCGGCAGCGACGAGCTGTTCGAACCTCGCTCGAGGCAGGCCCGGGCCGGGCGAGGAGAGGTCGGCGGGCACCTCGGTCAGCGACGACAGCACGGCCAGCTGATGGAGGAGAGCGTCCACGTCGCCCGGGTGCAGACCGATGGACGGCAGGAACTCCAGGACCAGCACCTCGCCGTCGCCCCGATCGAGGCACAGGAGCAGCTCCGGCACCGAGACGCCGACCCGCGCCAGGTAGCTGTAGGCCGGTCTCGCGCGCGTCGCGGACCTGTGCGGCTTGGAGAACGCCGTCAGCTCGTCAGGGTGAGCCGCACGATCTCGGGGCGGGTGCCGAGGCGGAGCGGCAGCGTGCTGACCCCGAGTCCGGCGGAGACGATCAGGTGACGACCGTTCTCCACGACGTGGCCGTGCACGTAGCGGCTGCCGAAGCGGGACGGGACGATCGGCGTACGACCGAGGACCTTGATCTGTCCCGCGTGGGTGTGGCCCGACAGGGTCACGGCGTAGCGGTGCGGGACCTCGGGGAAGATGTCCGGTTCGTGAGCCAGCAGCACAGCGGGCGCAGCATCGTCGACCAGCGAGGTCAGCTGGGCGAGATCGTCCACCCCGCGCGTCGGCGGCCCGAGGTGGGCGAGCTGGTCCCCCAACCCGGCGATCCAGATCCGCCGGCCGCCGTGATCCAGCGGCACGGCCTCGTTCTCGAGCACGGTGACGCCGGCGTGGCGGAGCTCCTGTGCGGCGATGATCGGCGTCCTACCGGTGGCCTGGGCGTCCGGATCGTCCCACCAGTCGTGGTTTCCGAGCACGGCGATGACTCCGAGCGGTGCGTCGAGGCGCTGCAGGGACGTGGCCAGGGCGCGCATGGCCTGACGGTGCGCCTCCCCTTCCAGGTGCGAGGCGCCGTAGTCCCCGAGCAGCACGACCAGATCGGCGTGGAGGTCGTTGGTGCGGTCGATCACCTGCTCCAGCCGCGACGCGTCCAGGTAGGAACCGCCGAAGTGCAGATCGGCCAGGGCCGCCAGGGTCAGCGGGCAGTGCGCCGGCCAGTGATCGGGTCTGACCGTGTAGCCAGCCACCCGGAGCGGGTACGCGTCGAGAACGCCTCGACGCCGGGCCGCTGCCAGCGCCTGGTCGGCCGCCTGGCTCAGTGCGCGCTTGAACCCGACCCGTCGGCTCAGCCACTGACGGCCGGTGTCCGCCAGCCGCGCCATGCCTCGACTCTCCTGCACGGTCGGACGCTACCGGTCCCGGCCGCGGAGCGATCAGCTGTCGTACGGGATCCGTGCCCAGCTGAGGACGGAGCGGCCTCCCCGGTTGACGCTCACCCGGAGGTAGTCGTTGTTGTTGTCCGAGCCGTCGACGGTGATGCGCTGGAGCCTGTCGACCGGAGCGGTGACGCCGTAGAAGGCGAGCCACGGGGAGCCGCTGGCCAGGGGACGGTCGCTGTTGTAGACGTGGCTGTCGCCGTTGACCAGGTAGACCTCGCCGCGGAAGGACGCGGACTCCTCAGCCAGGGCCCGCACGATGGGCGTGAACGCGTAGGAGCTCGCGTAGGAGGGGTTGGTGACGGTCGGGTCGAACATGTCGGCCTGCGTCATGACGACCACGGCCCGGTCGCGGTGGGCGCGGGCGTCGTCGCACGCGTCGCGGATGAGCTCGACCGAGGCCGCGGTCCGTCCCAGCACCTCGGCCGTCTGCTCGGGGGTGGCCGTGGTCTGACCCGTCCAGGGCGCGAGGCTGTTGTTGCTGCCGACGATGTGGGGCAGGACGCAGGAGACGCCGGCCCGTCGGTAGCGCACGTTCTCGGGATAGCCCGCGCGGGCCTGCGAGGTGACCCTGGCGGGGTGCCGGCCGAGACTGGTGCCGGGGCGGTCGAAGAAGACCTCGCGGAGGGCGGCGAGGCGCTCCAGGGGGTTGTAGCCCCCGTTGTTCGGGCGGTGGCAGTCGGTCCACTCGTTGTCGCCGGGGGTGTAGACGAGCGGGTCCTCGAAGCGGTCGACGTCGGCGCGGATCTGCTCGGCGTAGGCGTCGCTGCAGACCGTCGACCCGTTCTTGATGTCGCCGAGGTGGTCGACCAGGGTCACCGCGGGATCGGCGTTGATCTGCTCGATCCGGCGCGGGAAGTCGGCGACCTGCTGCGTGCCGTACGGGATGTCGCCGATGACCGCGAACGTGAACGGGCTCCGGCCGTGGTCCGTCCGGCCGTTGCCCTCGGCCGGCACCGAGCCGGCCCCGGAGAGGGTCAGGCCGACGACGAGAACGGCGCTGGCGGCGAGCGTACGGAGTCGCATCGATGCTCCTGGGAGATGGTCGCGTCCGACGGGCGCGGAACGGCGGGACGGTACGCAGTCCTCCTGACGGCCACGTGGCGCGCAGGTGAACACTCGCCCGCACCGCGGCGCCAGGGACCGTACGGTGGGGGTCGATGTCGTCGTCAGCGCACCGAGTGGACCCCGAGGCCGGGGCCAGGTTCCCGACCGTGATCTTCGAGACCGGGTGCGACCGCACGCGCGCCCCGTTGGTCCTGCTGCACGGTTCCCACGGCTCCGAGCGCGACCTGCGGCCCTTGGCCGCGCGGGTGTCACCCGGAGCGACGACCCTCGCCGTCCGGGGGACGGTGGACCTGGGCGAGGGCTATGCGTTCTTTCGTCGCCATCCTGACCGACGCGTGGATGAAGCCGACCTCCGGACCAGGGTGCCGCCGCTGGCGGATCTGTTGCGGGAGCTCGGCGCGGACGGCAGATCAGCGCTCCGGCCGGTCGTCGTCGGGTACTCGAACGGAGCCATCATGGCGGCGGCC
>JBMDXL010000773.1:0-5753 GCA_048594465.1 Microlunatus sp.
AAGCTCCAGCGCCAGCATCATCACCTGCAGGTGGTAGAGCAGCTGGCTGATCTCCATCGCGGCGTCGTCCTTGGTCTGGTACTCCGCCGCCATCCAGACCTCGGCCGCCTCCTCGACGATCTTCTTGCCGATCTCGTGCACCCCGGCCTCGACCCGACGCACGGTCGACGAGGCCGGATCGGCAGCGGCGACCTTCGCGCTCAGCTCGGCGTACAGGTCCTCGAAGGTCTTGGCGGACGACACCGGGACACCCTAGGACACCGTCGGCGCCGACCGCTTCCTGCGACCGCCGGACGGACCTCGATCCGCGTGCATCCAGAGCGGACGGCGGTGAGAAGCACTACACACGCGGGCCGTCTCTTCGTTGACGGCCCGGCCTGCCGAGAGGACGCACCATGAGCGAGACCGTCACCAACTCCCCCGTCGAGGTCTGCCCCGACACCCCCGTCTCCTGGACCGACCTGGGCGCCGAGATGTGGGCCTACCTGACCGGGCGGGACGCCGCCATCAACTACAGCTTCGTGGACATGGCCATCGAGGTCCCCCGCGACACCGGTGCCGACGCCCCCCGCGCCACCTGGAAGCTCAACGGCACGCTGCGGATCACCACCAGCGACAACGCCTCCTGAGATGGCGCCTCGCCGTACGTCCGGAGCGACCGTCCGGGTGCAGGCCGACCTGCAGCTGGACGTCGACCCGGGCGTGCCGCGGGCCGGTGGGGAGCTCGGGATCTCCATCCGGTCCGAGTCCGACGCCGTCCTGCGGGTCCGGCTCGACCGGATCCCCGAACTGGCGGCACGACCGTCGACCGACCTGCTCCGCTCCGTGGCCGACGGCCTCCGCGGTCAGGGTCTGCGGGTCGTGGTCGACGGTCCCGACGGTCGGCTGGTCAGTGTCGGCGCCGGGGTCCGTACGCCGTGGTGGCAACGACCCTTCGTCCGGGCCCGCCACGTCCGGGTGCACGACCTACGGGCGGCGCTGCGCACCCTGCCCCGCCGGGGCGGCACGGGCTCCACGGTCACCGCTCCACCACCGCTGCTGTTCACCCCACCGACGACCATGCTGCCGCTGGCGCCGACGGTGCTGCGTCGGCAGCGGGTGTCCACGACGCACGACCCCGCCGGGGGCGGGCTGCCCCGGCTCTACTTCCCGCCGGAGGACACCGCCGGGGCGCAGCTCAAGGTGTTCTACCTCCGCCCGCACATCACGGTCGGCGACCGGGACGACGCCGACCTGCGGCTGCCCGGGGTCGCGGCCGACCAGGCGGTGATCCGCCGCAACGAGGCCGACGAGTACGTGATCGAGCCGCAGCCCGACGGCCTGCCCATCCGGGTGCACGGCTCTCTCGTGCTGCGTCCCACCCAGCTGCGGACCGGCGCCCGGATCGAGATCGGCCCGTGGCGGATGGTCTACTTCCGGGCCGAGTACGCCGACCACGGTCGCCCGTACGGCGGACGGCAGGGCGGCGAGATCGACCGGCAGCAGTGGCAGCCGCCGGCCCGCTACCGCCCGGACGTCGGTGGATCGACGCCCGGGGGCAGCGACGGCTGACCGTCGAGGCGGCCGACGGCTGACCTGCCGGGATCAGCCGACGGTCTCGATCTCGGGGGTGTCCACGGCAACCGGCTCGGGCGTCCGGCCAGCCCGCTCGATCCGCCACCAGGACACGAACCCGATGACGCAGAAGACGCCGTAGACGATGTACATGATCGCCGACGGGTAGTAGCCGGCGAGCAACAGCAGCGGCACCCCGACGAGGTCGACAGCGATCCAGATCAGCCAGAACTCCACGTAGCCCCGGGCCATCCCGTAGGTGGCCAGGATGGAGCCGGTCAGGATCCAGGCGTCAGCCGCCGGTCCCCACGACCCGAGGGCGCTCAGGACGTAGTAGGAGATGGTCCACAGGACCACCGCGGCCACCAGCAGCTGCAGCCGGCCCTTCCAGCCGGCCCAGGCCGGGGCCACGCCGACCCCCTGCCCGCCGCCCTCACCGGAGCGCCGGAACGACCACCAGCGGTACCAGCCGTACACGCTGACGGCGAGGAAGAAGACCTGGCGGCCCGCCTGGCCGTAGAGGTCGAGATCCTGGGGGGTGTGGAACACCCCGCCCAGGAAGACCGTGAACAACAAGACGTTGCCCACGATGCCGATCGGCCATGCGAGCACCTTGCGCTGCATGCCGAGGATGGCGCTGGCCAAGCCGAAGCCGTTCCCGATGATCTCCCGCCACAAGATGCCGGGTCCGATATCGAGCTGGGCGTTCAGCAACCGCTCCAGTACTGCTGAGAAGTCCATGGGGATCCTCCACTGTCCGGTCGCACGAACACCGGGGTGTGGAGAGACGCGGCCGTCGACCGTGCGCCGTCGTCGGCACACGGCTGGGCCGTGCTCGCGTGGACCTCCCATCCGGACTCTCACCGTCGGTCCCGGAATTCCACCAGGTCAACCACTCGCGGCTCGCCCCGTCGGGGGCCGGGCACCGCCTCCAACGAGGCGCTGCCCACTGCTCGTGGGTCGCGGACTGTCACCGCCGGTTCGGACTTTCACCGACCCCGGTACACGCGCGAGTTGTGATAACTCGTCGGGAGAAGCGTACGCCTGGCGGGTCGGGATGCGGAAAAGTCAGCCCGACTGTGGACGCGGAGCCGTCGACAACCGGTTTCGCTCACCAACCGGGGTGACTTTTCCGCAGAGTCAGAGGCGGATGCCCAGCAGGGCGTCGACCGTCCGCGCAACCAGGGAGGGCGCGTCGGTGTCGTCGCCGTCGATGGCCACCGAGGCGCCGGCCCAGGCATCCACCGCGGCCAGGGCGGCGGGCGCGTCGAGGTCGTCGGCCAGGGCGGCGCGCACCGCGGTGACCACGTCAGCGGCGTTCAGCCCTGCGTCCAGCCGGACCGCTTCCCGCCAGGTGGCCAGCCGCTCGACGGCCGTGGCCAGCACGTCGTCGGTCCACATCCAGTCGGTCCGGTAGTGCTGGGCGAGCAGCGCCAACCGGATCGCCATCGGGTCGACCCCGTCCGCCCGCAGCCTGGAGACGAACACCAGGTTGCCCTTGGACTTCGACATCTTCTCGCCGTCCAACCCGACCATGCCACTGTGCACGTAGACCTGGGCGAACGGCTGGTCGGTGGCCACCCGGGCCTCGGCGGCGCACATCTCGTGGTGGGGGAAGACGAGGTCCGAGCCACCGGCCTGGACGTCGAAGTCGCTACCGAGCCGGTTCAGCGCGATAGCGGTGCACTCGATGTGCCACCCGGGTCGACCCCGTCCCAGCGGGGTGTCCCAGCCGGGCTCGTCGGGTCGTTGCAGGCGCCAGACCAGACAGTCCAGCGGGTCCTGCTTGCCGGGTCGGTCGGGGTCGCCACCGCGCTCGGCGAAGACCGCCCGCGCTTCGACGTCGCCCAGGTGGGACAGCGAGCCGAAGTCGGCGTCGGCGGAGCGGGCGAAGTAGAGGTCGGGGTAGTCGGGATCCTCGACCGGGTAGACCGCTCCCCTGGCCTGCAGCTCGGTGACCATGTCGACCACCTCCTCGATCGACTCCACCGCCCCCACGTAGTCAGCCGGCGGGACCACGTTCAACGCGGTCATGTCGGTCCGGAACAGCTCGATCTGGTCGGCCGCGAGGTCCTGCCAGTCGACACCGTCGCGGGTCGCCCGCTCGAGCAGCGGGTCGTCGACGTCGGTCACGTTCTGCACGTAGTGGACGGCCAGGCCGGCATCGCGCCACACCCGGTTCAGCAGGTCGAACGCCACGTAGGTGTTGGCGTGACCGATGTGGGTGGCGTCGTACGGGGTGATGCCGCAGACGTACATCCGCGCCGGGCGTTTGTCGGTGACCTCGGGCCCGGCCGGAACGGGACGCTGCTGGGCGGTGTCGAACAGGTGCAGCCGGGGCTGCTCCGCACCGGGGTCGAGTCGGGGCACCTCGGGCGCGGTCCATGCGTGCATGTCGGTCACCTTAGTAGCGGCCGACGCCTCGTCCGTCGTCTGCTCAGGGCCCGTGCACGCCTCGGTCAGAAGGGCGGCCAGGGGATGGCCGGATAGTGACCGGAGCGCGGCCGGGGGAAGCGGCCGCGGTGCAGCAGCCGCTCGGCCCGGTTCCACAGCTCCTCGATCTCGGGCTCGGCCAGCAGCGAGAAGAGCCGGTCGGGGGTCTCGTCGCGGACCCGACGGACCGCGGCCAGCTCGTTGTCGGTGAGCTCGGAACCGGCCCACCCCCACAGCAGGGTGCGCAGCTTGGGGTCGGTGTTGAAGCACACCCCGTGGTCCACGCCGAACACGTGCCCGCCACTGCCGAGGATGTGCCCACCCTTGCGGTCGGCGTTGTTGACCAGGACGTCGAACACGGCCATCCGCCGCAGCGGTGCGCAGTCGCGGTGCACCACCGACACGGAGCGGTCGTGCGCGTCCAGACCGTCCACCACGTCGAACCAGCCCTCACGGGGCACCTCGCGGCTGGGCACCAGGTCCACCAGGGCGTCGGTCTCGTCGGCGTCCACGTCGACCCAGGCCTGCAGCGAGCCCGGTCCGATCGGTCCGTCGACCAGGACGGTCACCGGCACCACGTCGAAGCCCCCGGCCGCCGACACCTCGTACGCCGCGACCTCCCGCAGTCCCAGGGTCCCGGTCGGGAAGTCCCACAACGGACGCTCGCCCTGGATCGGCTTGTAGACGCACTCGATCGGGCCGTCGTCGGTGGTCAGCACCGCCAGGTAGGTGGCGTTGGACGCGTTGGCGAGCCGGCCGGCGATCTGCAGCTCGCCGTCGGTCAGCGGGGCGGTCAGCGCCGGGTGCGGCTCGACGGGGATCTCGGCGGCGTCGCTCAACACGTCTCGGGATTCGGCCACGTCGTGGAGTTCGGGGCGGACGCGCTCGGTGGAGGCAGGGTCGGCACGGTCGCTCAGAACAGGGGTCGGCGGTAGCCGTTGGCGCGCGGGCACACGTGCCCGGCCGGATCGAGCGGCTGAAGGCAGAACGGACAGGGCGGGCGACCGGCGGAGATCAGGGCCTGAGCGCGGGCCACGAAGTCCCGGGCGTACGCCGCGCTGATCTTGACCACGAACACCTCGTCCGCGTCGACCTCGGCCACGCCCTCCAGGGCCGCCGCGGCCGCCGGCGACAGCTCCGGCTCGTCGCCGCTGTCCTCGCCGTCATCATCGTCGACGTTGGAGAACAGCTCGATCACGATCTTGTTGATCTCGGCGTCCCAGGCGATCGTCATCGTGCCGACCCGGAACTCCTCGGTGATCGGGGCGTCCAGCGGGTCGACGTCGCTGGGCTTCTCCCGGGCCGGAGGGACGTCGACGTCTGCACCGCTGCGGCGCAGCACCTCGTCGAGCACCTTGTCCAGGTGCTCAGCGAGGACGGACACCTGCTGCTTCTCGACCACGACGGACGTGATCCGGTTCCCCTCACGGGCCTGCAGGAAGAAGGTGCGCTCTCCGGGTTGGCCGACGGTGCCGGCGACGAAACGGTCCGGGGAGTCGTATCGGTGGACGAGGATCGCCATGTCGTCAGCCTAGTCCGCAGCTCACGCGGTCGGTTCCTGCGAGCCCAGCCCGCCGCCTACCGGGGCGTCGTCCGACGCCGTACGGGAGCGCCGGGCCCGCTTGGTCGAGGGCTTCCGGGGCGGGAACATGGCCGCCAGGTCCGCGCCCGAGGAGTTCATCGTCACCACGTACGGCCGGGTCTCGGGGTAGCGCACCACCGAGACCCACGCGGGGGTGACCATGATCCCCTGGACCCTGGCCACG
>JBMDXL010000774.1:0-2147 GCA_048594465.1 Microlunatus sp.
CGCAGCCCGGCTTGTCGGCCACCACGTCCTTGCCGTGCCGCAGCGCCTCCAGCGCGATCGGACCACGACGGTCCGGGACGGCCGCGGTCACGATCAGGTCGATCGTCGGGTCGCGCAGGAGCTCGCCGCCGTCGGCCACCCAGGGGGCGTCCGGCCAGCGCGTGCGGGCAGCCTGCGCCACCGCTGCGTCCGGGTCGTCGGAGCTGAGCCCGACGAGCTCGCAGCCCTGGCCGAGCAGACCCTCGGTCTGGCCGAAGGCGTGGGCGTGATCCAGGCCCACGACGGCGAACCGCAGGGGACGACGGGGAGTTGCCTCGGTGGTCACGGCGTGCACCGTCCTTCGCTCCGGCCCACGTCGGCCGGAATAGTGATCGATCACTTTCCTCGGTGACCGCTAAGGTAGTTATCGATCACTCTTCGTGTCAACAGGCTGAGCAAACCTTTTCTGGAGGATCGATGTCGGGCAAGCGGGCGACCATCTACGAGGTTGCCGAGCGGGCCGGTGTCTCCCACCAGACCGTCTCCCGCTATCTGCGCAACCACGGCGGCGGACTGAAGCCGGCCACTCTGACCCGGGTGGAGAGCGCGATCGCCGAGCTCAACTACCGACCCAACCGGATCGCGCGGTCGATGCGCACCCGCCGGACCGGCCGCCTCGCCCTGCTGCTGCCCGGGGCCATCCAGTTCCTGCCGCTGCGGCTGCTCACCGCGGCCGCCGCGGAGGCCCACGAGGCCGGGTTCGTGGTCGACCTGGTTGCGCTGGAGGGGGACGCCTCCACCCGGTCCGAGCGCGCCCGCGAGCTGACCGACTCCGGCGAGTTCGAGGGCATCCTGGCCCTGGCCTCCTGGGGACCCGAGCCCGGGGACGACTCCGGCACCGCCGTGGTCGTGGTCGGCGACTACGACGAGAACATGCGCGGGATCGGGGCGCTGGCCGACGCGCGCGCCTGCGGGGACGTCGTCCGGCACCTGGCCGGCCTCGGGCACCGCAGCCTGCTGCACCTGTCCGGCGACCTCACCTTCACCTCGGCCCGCAACCGCCGTCAGACGTTCCTGGACACCGTGGCCGAGCTCGGTCTGCGCGGTCAGGTCGTCGACGCCGACTGGCGGGCGGAGACCGCGTACGCGGCGGTGCGGGACCTGCCGGCCGACACCGACGTCACCGCCATCGTGGCGGCCAACGACAAGGTCGCCATGGGCGCCGTCCGCGGCTGCCTGCAGCGGGGGTGGCGGGTGCCCGACGACGTCAGCGTGTTCGGGTGGGACGACGAGGAGCTCGGGCGCTACGCCACCCCCGCGCTGTCCACGGTCACCATCGACCTCGAGCGGCAGGGCGCGCACGCGATGCGCCGGCTGGTCGCCCTGGTCCGCGGCGAGGAACCGCCGGAGCCGGAGACCCGCTCGCTGCACACCCTGATCCCGCGCGAGTCGAGCGGACCCGCTCCTGGCGGAGGAGCGCTCCCGGCAGGCACCTGACCAGGGGCAGCCCCCCCGGCCGCGCCCCGGTGGTCGACGCGCTGCCGCTGGGGCTCTCTGGCTGTGCCGGGTGGTGGTCGGAAGAAGCGGTCGAATGACGGAATCTTCGACCTCCAGCGGGCTCGGGTGTCGAAGAAGCCGCCGAGTGACGGAATGTTCAACCAACAGCAGGCCCGGGCCCCGAAGAAGCCGCCGAATGACGGAATGTTCGACCGACAAGGTCCCGGGCGGAAGAAGCGGTCGAATGACGGAATGTTCGACCTCCAGCAGGCCCGGGTGCCGAAGAAGCCGCCGAGTGACGGAATGTTCGACCGACAAGGTCCCGGGTGCCGAAGAAGCGGTCGAATGACGGAATGTTCAACCGACAGCAGGCCCGGGCCCCGAAGAAGCCGCCGAATGACGGAATGTTCGACCGACAGGGTGCGGGAGCGCCCTGGAAGCCCTTGACTGACGGAATGTTCGAGATCTGACGTCGGCCCGGAGCGGTCGCGGTCGGCCCGCGCCGCGACTCGGAGCAGGGGCCCTGTCGCCCCGGGATCAGGCCGAGGCGCTCGCCGCGTCCTCGACCTGCCCGACCAGCTCCTCGATGATGTCCTCGAGGAACAAGATCCCGGTGGCGTGGCCGTTGCGGTCGACAGACCGGGCCACGTGCGAGCCGTTGCGTCGCATCG
>JBMDXL010000775.1:0-2082 GCA_048594465.1 Microlunatus sp.
TGCTCGCCTTCCCCGGTCTGTTCCGGGGCCTGCTCGACGCGGCGGCGTCCGACATCACCACGCCGATGCTGGTGGCCGCGGCGGAGGTGATCGCCGACTGCGTGTCGGCCAGCGAGCTCAACCCCAGCTACATCGTGCCCAGCGTCTTCGACGCCCGGGTCGCCCCCGCGGTCGCCGAAGCCGTCGTCCAGCAGGCCCACTCCTGACCTCACCCGACCACGAGAGACACGACATGAGCATCGAGATCACTGACCGTCATCCCATCGACCGGGCCGAGGAGATCCTCACCGACGAGGCCCTGGCCTTCGTGGAGAAGCTGCACCAGCGCTTTGCCGGGCGTCGCGACGAGCTGCTCGCCGCCCGGGTCGGCAAGCGGCAGGCCGCCGCGGCCGCCAAGACGCTGGACTTCCTGCCCGAGACCGCCGAGATCCGCTCCGGCGACTGGCAGGTCGCTCCGGCCCCGCCGGCCCTGCAGGACCGACGGGTCGAGATGACCGGTCCGGCCCGTCCGGCCAAGATGGCCATCAACGCGCTCAACTCCGAGGCCAAGGTCTGGTTGGCCGACCTCGAGGACGCCAGCTCCCCGACCTGGGGCAACGTCGTCGACGCGATCCTCAACCTGCGCGACGCCGCCCGCGGCACCCTCTCGTTCAGCCAGGCGGACGGCAAGCAGTACACGCTGCGGACCGACATCCCGCTGGCGGTGGTGGTCGCCCGTCCCCGCGGCTGGCACCTGCCGGAGGCGCACGTGCTCGTCGACGGTGGGGTCGGGGTCGGCGCCCTGGTGGACTTCGGGCTGCACTTCTTCCACCTCGCCCAGCAGCTGCTCGACAACGGCCAGGGCCCGTACTACTACCTGCCCAAGATGGAGAGCCACCTCGAGGCGCGGCTCTGGAACGACGTCTTCACCTTCGCCGAGGCCGAGCTCGGGATCCCGCACGGGACCGTGCGGGCCACCGTGCTGATCGAGACCATCCCGGCCGCCTTCCAGATGGAGGAGATCCTCTACGAGCTGCGCGAGCACGCCTCGGGTCTGAACGCCGGCCGCTGGGACTACCTGTTCAGCATCATCAAGTACTTCCGTGACGCCGGACCGGAGTTCGTGCTGGTCGACCGGGCCGACATCACCATGACGGCACCGTTCATGCGTGCGTACACCGAGCTGCTGGTCAAGACCTGCCACAAGCGGGGCGCCTTCGCCATGGGCGGCATGGCCGCGTTCATCCCGAGCCGCAAGGACGCCGAGATCAACAAGGTGGCCTTCGCCAAGGTCACGGCGGACAAGACGCGCGAGGCGGGCGACGGCTTCGACGGCTCCTGGGTGGCCCACCCCGACCTGGTGCCGGTCTGCCGCGAGGTGTTCGACGGTGTCCTGGGGGACCGGCCCAACCAGATCGACAAGCAGCGTCCCGAGGTCGAGGTCACGCCCGCGCAACTGCTCGACGTGTCCTCGGCCACCGGCGGCAACAGCGAGACCGGGCTGCGGGGCAACCTGGAGGTCGCGGTGGCGTACACGGCCGTCTGGCTGTCCGGCAACGGCGCCGTGGGCATCCACAACCTGATGGAGGACGCGGCCACCGCCGAGATCTCCCGGTCCCAGGTGTGGCAGCAGATCCACAACGGTGTGGTGCTCAGCGACACCGGCGAGACGGTGACCAAGGAGCTGGTGGCCCGGATCCTCGACGAGGAGGTGGCCAAGCTGAGCGAGCAGGTGCCGGCCGAGCAGTTCGAGCGCTACTACCGCCCGGCGCAGCGGCTGATCGCCGACCTGGTGCTGTCCGACGACTTCACCGACTTCCTGACCCTGCCCGCCTACGAGCTGGTCAAGTGAGCGTGCTGACCGGCGGACCCCGGCTGGACGCCTCCGTGCTGGCCGATCTGGACGCGCGGCTGGCCGAGACCGACGCCTTCCTCGCCCGGGCCTACCCCGGCGAGGACGGGCGGCGGCAGCCGGTGCACACCGTGTACGTGCCGGCCGACCGCTACGCCGTCGACCTGCCCCGCCGGTGGGGCGAGGAGGCGGCCGCCCTGGTGGCCGCCCAGGGTGGCTGGGCGGCGCTCTGTCGCGCGGTCGGGGTCGCC
>JBMDXL010000776.1:0-2401 GCA_048594465.1 Microlunatus sp.
CGAAGGGATCGCTGTGGGCGGCGAAGATTCCCCGGACCACCGCGGTGTCGGCGGCAACGATCGCTTCGATCACGGCGGCGAGCAGGGCCTCGCGTGACCCGAAGTGATAGTGCAGCATCCGCTGGCTCGTCCCGATGTTCGCCGCGAGGGTCCGCAAGCTCGTGTCCCGGACACCGTGTTCGGCGTAGTAGCCGATCGCCTTGGCCAAGAGCGCTTGGCGGGCCTTACTCATCGTCAGCCGAGGTGCGGGTCTCGGCGATGCGGGCAAAGGTCGTGGCCTCGGACTGGATCATGCGACGACTGCTCCGCGACAGCAGCAGCCGGACCAGCCACGCCAACGAGCCCGTCCACTCGATACCGAGGTCGATCTGAGACCCGGTCGCCGTCGCCGTCACCCGATGTGTCGCGGTCGTGCAGACACCCGGGGCCCGGGACACCCACGTGAACCCCTCACCTGGCTGCCAGGCGGTCACCTCATACGTCGCGGCGGCCAGCCGGGGCTGGGTGACCGCAAAACGAGAACCGACACCAATCCGACCATCGTCATCCAGCGGGTCAACCGCAGTGAAGTTCTCCAGATACTCCGGCCAGCGCCGAACATCAGAACAGACCTGCCACAGCCGCCAGAACGATGCCGACGAGACAGCCGAAACACTCAACATGAATCACATGATACATTACTGGGGCTGGTGCGAGGCCGCTCAACGACGTGCTGGTCGCCTCGGTCCCGCTCACCAGCCGCTTGAGACCGCCGTCGAAGAACTGACCCTCGTAGCGGAGCTCGTTGTTCGTGACCCGCTGCTCTTCGTTTCGCCGCGGAGATGCGCCAAAGGCTTCGAGTGGCAACGAGCCGGCGCCGCTCAGCCGGCCAGGACCTACCCGGCCGGCCAGGTCCGCGGCGAAGCCGGACCGGGCGGACGGCTGTGGCGTGATCGCGCCGTGCCCACCAGCTCACCGAAGGAGTCATCATGCTGCGCCAACCTCCCACCCCCCATGAGATCGGTACTGACGCCAGTTACGGCCTGCGAGGTCGGAGCAGCCGTGAGATCAGCGCATGGGCCGCACAGCATTTCGAGATGGAGTCTGCCGTGAAGGCACAACGACAATCGCCACCCCAAACGCACCGACGACGCCTAGCCAACCTGGTGCGACGGTGGAACTCGCGACAATCTCTGTGGCGACACAGGCGCAGTGACCGGGACGATGCCTGATGCGCGCCCTCCGGCCTGGGCGATGCAGCCGAAGCCAAGATCAGTGAGCGACCGTCACGGGCAAGACCGAAGGCAGCCCACTCGCCGCCGTCGGCGAGCCGACTGTCTATCTCGGCGAGAACGTCGTCTCCGATCGACGACGTTGGTAGGTCGGTCGCCGAGTGAGCACGTTGAGGCCCCGACCGCCTTCCCTGGTGATCCATGGGCAGTCTTTTAACTCAGACAGGCAGGCTGATCAGATGCAGCAAAGTGCTCCGGAAGTGACCGACACCCCTGAACCGTCCGTGGAACTGGCTCGAGTCCTGGTCCACGAGCAGTTCCCCGAGTGGACTGACCTCCAGGTCACTGAGGTCTCACCCCAAGGCTGGGACAATCGGACCTTCCGACTCGGGCCGGCGATGTCAATGCGGCTGCCCAGCAGCAGCGGCTACGCGCCCCAGGTCGCCAAGGAACACCGGTGGCTTCCGTTCCTCGCCACGTACCTGCAGACTCCCATCCCGACACCACTCGCCATGGGCGCTCCGTCGCCTCACTTTCCCTGGGCGTGGTCGGTCTACCGATGGCTCGACGGCACGCCCCTGGCAGCGATCTCGACGGTCGACCTCGACGTCCTCGCCGTTGACATCGCAGCGTTCCTGACAACACTTCGATCAGTTCCCGTCCCCGCCGGCGCTCCCCAGCCGGAGCAGGCCAACGGGTTCCGCGGAGCGCCATTCGACCGATACCTCGCCGAAGGTGAAGCTGCCCTCACCGTCATCGACGATTCCCTCCACCAGCGGGCCCGCCGCTGGATGCACCAGGCGACGAGAACCGTCTGGTCATCACCGCCCGTGTCGGTGCACGGAGACATGGCAGCAAGCAATCTCCTCGTCAAAGGTGGTGGACGGCTAGCAGGTGTGCTCGACTTCGGGTGCACGGCAGTAGGCGATCCCGCCTGTGACCTCACGGTGGCATGGACAATCTTCGATACGCGGAGCCGCAGCATCTTCGAAGATCACGTCGGGCTCGATCACCAGACCTGGACCCGAGCCCGGGGATGGGCGGCGTGGAAGGCAGCGATCACCCTGCAGTCCGCTCCGTCAGGCTCAGACCGGGCCCGGCTGGCGCAGCGGGCACTTGCCGAGCTCTGCCACAGTGACTCGTGACGCTTTCGGCGCTGCCAACGAGACCAACGACCTCCCCTAAGCCAC
>JBMDXL010000777.1:0-1667 GCA_048594465.1 Microlunatus sp.
GCACGCCCGGGGAGTAGCGCACGCTGACCGGTGGCCCGGCCGGGGCCGGCAGCCCGCCGGCGGCCACCAGCTGGTCGTCGAGCTCCAGCAGGTCCGCCGACCACAGCGGCCAGGTCGGGTGCGCGTTGGGCAGGTGCACGGTCCGCCGACCGATCGTGGTGTGCAGCCCCCAGCGGGCGGTCAGGAACTCATCCACCGGCGTCGGTCGGGCGACCGGCTCACCGACCCGGATGCGCATGGTGTTGGTCGCACCGCGCGGTGCGGGCCACCGTCGCCGGCAGCGGTAGGTGATCTCGTCGTCGCGTCGCTCGACGCTCATCCGCGACCACGCGTACGGGAGGCGGAGCGTGACCTGAGCGGTCAGCACCGAGAGCAGCCGGGTCGCGTCGAGCGAGCGGAACACCACTCCGCGCCGGCCCAGGCCGTCCACGCTGTAGAGGCGGACGTTGGTCTCGGCGAACGTGCCGACCCAGGGCAGCCCGGGACCGCGGAACAGTCCCAGACCCACCATCCGGAAGCCGATCAACCCGACGTACGTCACGCCGTCGAGGGTGTCGGGCCGCGTTCCCGCGGGGAGCAACGGCGCCACCAGCCTGGGGTCGACCGGCCAGTGCAGGAAGCACAGGTCCGCCCAGAACTGACTCAGCAGCGTCCTGGCCAACGGGCGCGGGGTGAGCGGTGTGATCGGCTCGACGTCCGCTCCGGTCGGCTGCTCCACGGACCGAGACTAGTGCTGCGCGGTGGGGTCCACCGTCGCCGGCGGACTGCGTCGGCCCGCCGGGTGTCGGCTCCCGACGCGAGACGGGATACTGGCTGTGAACGTTCATCCGCCTGACCCCGCGCTGAGGAGAACCCGCCGTCGTGACCGACGCAGACACCACCACCCTTGCCGGCTTCGATCCCACCCGACCGCGACGGGCCGTCGTCGTCCGCGGCGGCTGGGACGGCCACCAGCCGGTCGAGGCGACCGACCGCTTCCTCCCGTTCCTGGAGCAGCACGGTTTCACCGTCGACGTCTTCGACTCGCCCGCGCCGTACGCCGACGCGGAGCTGATGGCCGGGACCGACCTGATCGTGCAGTGCATGACGATGAGCACCATCGAGAAGGACCAGTTCACGGGTCTGCGGGCCGCGATCGAGGCGGGCACCGGTTTCGCGGGCTGGCACGGCGGCATCGCCGACTCCTACCGCAACACCTCGGACTACCTGCACCTGGTCGGCGGGCAGTTCGCCTGCCACCCCGGCAAGCACCCCGACGAGCTGATCGGTGAGCAGTCGGACAACTACGTCCCGTACCGGGTCGAGATGCTGCCCGCGGCGGCGGAGCACCCGATCACCGCCGGCATCGACGACTTCGAGCTGGTCACCGAGCAGTACTGGGTGCTCAGCGACGACTACGTCGACGTGCTGGCCACCACCACCCAGGCCGTTCGGGAGTGGGACCCGTGGCACCGCCCCGTGACCTCGCCGGCGGTCTGGACCCGGCAGTGGGGCGAGGGCCGGATCTTCGTCTGCACACCGGGTCACCGGGTCGAGGTGCTGGAGGTGCCGCAGGTCGACACCCTGGTGAAGCGCGGCCTGCTGTGGGCCAGCCGGTGAGCGCGGCCGCCGAGGGTGGGCACGGCGTGGACCAGGACGAGCGCGTGGCGTCCGCGACGACCATCGAG
>JBMDXL010000778.1:0-6485 GCA_048594465.1 Microlunatus sp.
CAGCAGGTCGGCGGCGGCCTCGGCGCGGTGGTGGGAACGGGCGGCGAAGGCGTCGGACTCGCGTCGGGTCACCTCCTGAGCGCCGCTGTTGCAGTCCTCGGTCAGCCGTCCCATCGCCTGGTCGGTGAACGCGTCCCACAGTCCGTCGAAGGCCAGGTGGTCGCGCAGCGTGACGTCGCCGTACGGGAAGCCGCCCCGCGAGCCAGGCAGCAGGTGCGGCGCCCGGGTCATCGACTCCATGCCCCCGGCGACGACGACGTCAGCCTCCCCCGCGCGGATCAGCTGGTCGGCCTGGGCGACCGCGGCCAGGCCGGACAGGCACACCTTGTTGATCGTGATCGAGGGCACCGTCATCGGGATGCCGCCGGCGACGGCGGCCTGCCGGGCCGGGAGCTGACCGCAGCCGGCCTGGAGCACCTGGCCCAGGATCACCGCGACGACCTGGTCGCCGACCTGTCCCGCCCGCTCGAGCGCGGCCCGGATCGCGTGCCCGCCGAGGGCCGTGGCCGGGACGCCGGCGAGTCCACCCAGGAGCTTGCCGAAGGGAGTCCGGGCACCGCCCACGATCACCGATCCCGCCACCATCTCAGTCTCCTTCGCCTCGGCACGGTGCTTCGGACAGTCTGGCACCGCATCCGCGTGGCAGGGTGGCGCCATGTTGTCAGCCACCGCGGCCGAGGTGCCGGGTCTGATCGCCATCGACCACGTGGGCGTGGCGGTGCCCGACCTCGACGCCGCCATCGCGTTCCACACCGAGGTGCTCGGGCTGCAGCTGGTGCACCGCGAGGAGAACGTCGAGCAGGGCGTGGCCGAAGCCATGCTCGCGCCCAGCGGCGGCGGGTCCGGGACCCAGCTCCAGCTGCTCGCCCCGCTGACCCCGGCGAGCGCGCTGGCCCGGTTCCTCGAGCGGTCCGGACCGGGTCTGCAGCAGCTCGCGTACCGGGTCGAGAACATCGACCACGCCGCGAGTGTCCTTCGAGGAAAGGGTTTGCGGCTGCTTTATGATGCAGCCAGAACTGGCACAGGGGGGTCTCGGATCAACTTCGTGCATCCCAAGGACACCGGCGGGGTGCTGATCGAGTTGGTTCAAGCGGCCGTGGCCGCCGAGCGTATGGAGACAGGACAGCGATGACGTCGGACAACACCGGACTCGGGCTCTTCGATGACGCCGCCAGCGCCGCGGGGAACTTCCCATCGGCCCTGCGTGGCTACGACCGGACGGCCGTCGACGACTACGTCCGCTCGCTCGAGGCCACGATGGTCCAGGTGCGGCAGCAGGCCGCGAACGCGGAGAAGCAGACCGGTGAGCTGAAGCGGCAGCTGGAGGAGAGCCGCTCGCACAACGAGGCCGACTACACCAACCTGGGTGGCCGGGCGTCGGAGATCCTGCGGCTGGCCGAGGAGCAGGCGCGGGACGTGATGGACCGCGCCACCGCCGACGCCGAGCGGCTGCGCGAGGAGGCCCGGCGGGAAGCCGACTCCACCCGGGACCAGGCCGCCCGCGAGGGCAACGAGCTGAAGTCCGGCGGCCTGGCCGAGATCGACAAGGTCCGGGCCCGGCTGGAGGCCGACGGCGCCAGCCACCTGGACCGGGCCAAGGCCGAGTCGGAGGCCCTGCTGGAGGCCGGGCGTCGGCAGGCGGAGTCGCTGCGTCGCGAGGCGGAGCACGACGTCCAGTCCGTCCGGCAGCAGACCTACCTCGACACCGAGGAGCTGCGTCGCGTGGTCGAGCGGGAGATCGCCGACACCCGGCAGCAGATCGCTGTCGAGCGGGAGGCGGCGCTGACCGAGCTCCGCCGCGCGCAGGAGGAGGCGTCGCAGCAGACGTCGGCGATGCTGACGGAGGCGACGCGCTACCACGAGGAGTCCGCCGCCCGGCTGGAGGCGGACATCGCCGAGGCCACCCGGATCCGCGAGGAGGCCCTGCACGAGGCCGAGCAGCTCAAGCTGTCGTCGGTCAAGGAGGCCGAGGACCGGGTCGAGGCCGCCAAGAAGCAGGCCGCCGCCATCAGCGAGCGGACCCAGGCCGAGTTCGCCTGGCGCAAGGAGCAGCTGCGCCGCGAGACCGACCTGCTGGGGCAGCGCAAGCAGGCCGTGCTGGCCCAGCTGGCCAGTCTCTCCGCGCTCGCCCAGGAGACCGCGACGTCGTTCCCCGAGCCCTCGTACGACCTGGACGACTTCGACGGCGAGCTGGGCGACCGCACGGTCATGCTGCCGCCCGGACTGGCCCCGGCCCTGCCCGAGGGTCAGCGTCCCGCCGACGAGGCCGGTGACCAGACCGACGAGACCAGCACCGACGACGAGACCAGCACCGACGGCGAGCACGACACCGTCGAGCCGGACGCCGACGAGGGCGCCGAGTCCCGGACCGAGGACAGCCGGCCCGAGGAGAATCAGGACGGGGGCACCGGCGCGGACGACGAGCCGGAGGCGGACCAGACCACCGTGGTCGAGTCCAGCAGCACGACCGAGACCACCGACGCCGACACCCACGATCCCGACGCCACCGTCGTCATCTCCCCCGAGCAGATGGCGGCGAACGACCGCAGCAAGCGCTGATCCAGCGCCCTCCTCCCCCACCCGCACGACAGCAGCACGAAAGACAAGGACCCGGCCGTGGCGTACTCAGGCGCATCCCTCCCCTCCACCGACTTCCCGATCAACCGTCGCGGCTACGACCGCGACGCCGTCGACGGCTTCGTCCGTTCCGTCCAGTCCCGGCTGAGCGACCTGGAGGGCCAGGTCCAGCGGCTGATCACCGAGAACGGCCAGCTGCGCCACGATCTCAGCGGTGCGCAGGAAGCGGCCCACCCCGACTTCAACAACCTCGGCGGTCGCGCCCAGGAGATCCTGCGGGTGGCCGAGGAGCAGGCCGGCGACCTGACCGCGCAGGCCCAGCGGGAGGCCGACCGCCTGCTGGAGCAGACCGACACCGAGACCCGGCAGCAGCGCGAGCGGGCCGAGAACGAGCTGGCGGCCATCCGGGACCGTCAGCTCGGTGAGCTCGACGCCCTCCGTCGCCAGGCCGACGCGGACGCCCAGTCGGTCTACGAGCACGCCCGGTTCGAGTCCGAGCAGCTGCTGGCCGGCGCCCGGGTCGAGGCCGAGGCGCTGCTGGTCGAGAACGAGCGACTGAGTGCCGCCCGGCTGGAGACCGCTCGGATCGAGGCGCAGCAGGTGCTCGGGGCGGCCGAGCGCGATGCCGCCACGCTCCGTGAGCAGACGGCTGTCGAGCGGGACCGGGCGCTGACCGATCTGCGTCAGGTGAGCGACGAGGCCCAGGCCCGGATCGAGGCGCTGCTCAGCGAGTCCAGCCAGCTGCAGACCCAGGCGGTCACCCACCTGGCCGAGCAGACCGAGGTCGCCGCCCGGCTGCGCACCGACGCGCTCTACGAGGCGGAACGGGTCAAGCGGGCCGCGGGCGAGGAAGCCGACGCCATCATCGGCCGGGCCCAGGCCCAGGCCGACACCATCGACGAGCGGGCTCGGCAGGAGTTCGCCTGGCGGCGTCGCCAGATGCGGCGCGAGCAGGATCTGCTGGACCGCCGCAAGCAGGCCATGCTCAGCCAGCTCACCTCCCTCAGTGCCCTGGCGGCCGAAACCGCGCAGAGCCTGCCCGAGGTGCCGTCGCTGGAGCTGAGCGACGTCGACGAGACCCGGTCGAACCAGCCGGCCGTCGACACGTCCACCGCGTCGGTCGAGAGCCACGAGTCCGGCGACGAGAGCAGCACCGGGTACGCCGCGGCGTCCTCGCGCTGAGCCCCGACCCCGGTCGGCGACTGAGAGCGGACCGGGGTTGGAGTCGCAACCAGACCGCCGACGCACCACCCTCGGGCGGCGGGCGGCGGCGCGTGCGTGCGCGATGCTTGCCGGCTCGGCGTTGCTGATCGGTCTCGGCTGCACCGTCTCCCGCTGGGTGGACACCGTGCCCTGGGCGACGCGGGACACCTGGGCGATGATCACCGCTTTCGCGGACTACGGTCCGCTGGCGTACGGGATCGCCGTGGTGAGCGGCATCGCCTCGATGCTGCTCTCGCGTGGAGGGTGGGGCCGCAAGGTGCTCGTCGGGCTCGCGCTCGGTCTGCTGGTGCTGCACGGATCGTGGCTGCTACCCGACGTCGTGGCCGATCGGGATCCGGTGGTCGCTCGGGGACAGCTCGGCGTGCTCAGTCAGAATCTCCTCTTCGGCGCGGCCGATCCGGATTCGGTGCGCGATGCAGCCGCGGGCGCGGACGTCGTCGTGCTGGTCGAGATCACCCGCTCGGCCGCCGACGGGCTGCGGGCCGCGGGCTTCGAGCAGGACTTCCCGTACGCGAGCGGTGGACCGCTGCCGGAGAGCGGTCCCTCGGGGACCCGGATCTACAGTCGGTATCCACTGACTGCCGGAGACCGACTCGACCCGGCCGGTGGTGGTCAGAACTGGCTGGCCGACGTCACCGTGCCGGAGGTGGGCGCGATCAGCGTCGCGGCGGTGCATCCTCGTCGACCGAGGTGGGGCGGCTCGGACTGGTGGCCCGCTCAGCAGCAGGTCCTCACCCACGTGCCCACCCGGCGCACGGTGGTAGCCGGGGACTTCAACGCCGTCGACGGTCACCCCAGCATGCGCCAGTACGATGCGCGCGGGTTCCGCGACGCCGACGATCTCTCCGGGGCCGGCTGGCAGCCGACCTTCCCGGCCCAGGGTCTGGTTCCCCCGCTGATCGCCATCGACCACCTCCTGGTCAGCACCGACCTGACGGCGTCGGATTTCGCGACCGTCCGGGTGAGAGGATCCGACCATCTCGGGGTGCGCACCGTGGTTCGGCTGCGCGCGGACTGACCCGTACGAAGCCATTCTCCGACCGGACCAAACGACTGACCGAGAGGTAGACGATGAGCACTGCCGGCTCCCCGGCCCGACGCGTGTTCGCCGAGCGGACCCTCGACGAGACGGCGCAGCTCGCCGTGTTCGTGGAGGCTCAGCGCGTCGGTCTGCGGGCCACGCTGGACGGTCTGACCGAGGCGGAGGCCCGGACCCGGCTGGTGCCGTCGCTGACCACGGTGCTCGGTCTGGTCAAGCACGCGACGTTCCTGCAGGTGGTCTGGTACGGCGAGGCCGTGTCCGGGACCCCACGCACCCAGCTCGGTCAGCCCGAGGCGGTCGACGACTCGTTCGCGCTGGACCCGACGGACACCATCGCCTCGGTCCTGGTCGACTACGACCGCGCCTGTGCCCTGGCCCGGGAGGTCGAGGCGACCCACGGGGCCGACGACGTGGTGCAGGGGCACCGGCTCGGCGCGATGACCCTGCGGTGGATCCAGCTGCAGGTGCTGCGCGAGCTGGCCCAGCACAACGGGCACGCCGACATCCTGCGCGAGCAGCTGCTGGCCGCTCGGGAGACCCGGGACCAGGTCGCCGCGCCGCTCCCCCGGCTGCTGATGATCACCGGGCCGATCGCGGCGGGCAAGAGCACGCTGGCCGCTGAGGTCTGCCGGCAGCTGCGCGCCAGAGGGCTCTCGGTCGCGCTGACCGACCTCGACACCGTCGCGGAGATGGCGCTGCCGACCCTGCCCAGCTGGGACCACGCCCACGCCGTCCACGCTCAGCTGGTCGGTGCCTGGTTCGCCACCGGGGTCGACGTGGTCGTCGACGAGGGGACGTCCAGCCCCACGGAGGTGGCGGAGGTGCTGGAGCGGCTGCCGCCCGGTGCCGACGTCGTCCACGTCGTCCTCACCGCCGACTTCGACGCCTCGCTGGCCCGGGCGCAGGGTGAGCCGAGCCGGGGCGTGAGCAAGGAGCGCGACTTCCTCCGCGGCGACCACGACGCGTACGCGCGCCACCTGCCCGATCTCCCGGGCCGGCGGCTGCACGTCGAGGGACGGACCCCGGCCGACCTGGCCCGTGAGGTGGTGGACCGGTTCGTCGCCTGAGGCGTCAGCGGTCGACCTGACCGCCGCTGTGGACCGGCCGCACCTCGACGCCCCCACCCTCCCGCAGCCCCGGGTTGGTGCCGGCGAGGGCCAGCGCCGTCTCCAGGTCGGGGGCCTCGAGGACGTAGAAGCCGGCCACGACCGGACCGTCCGGGACGAACGGCTCCGACACCCGCGAGCCCGCCCGCAGGGAGGTGGCCATCGCCCGCGGCGTCAGTGCGTAGGCCAGCACCATCGCGTCGGTCGCGGCGAGCTCGTCGGCGTGCTCGTCGCAGGAGGCGGTGTCCGCCGGTGTCGCGTCCGGCGCGTGCGCGGAGTCGTCGTTGTAGATCAGGACGGCGTACTGGTTCACGGTGCTGGGGTCCTCTCGATCGGGAGCGGCCGCGGTCGCAGCCCTCGGACGGGAGACGGTGCCGGTCCGGGCTTCTCGACATCGGCCGGACGACATTCTGTCGGGAGGCGCCCGGCAGGGTCGGACCAGCGGCGGTGAGGTCCCGGCGACAGCCGGCCCGGGTCGGAGCACCATCCGAGCTCCCGGCGCCGCCGGAGTGCCGACCCGACAACCGCACGCGGAC
>JBMDXL010000779.1:0-5881 GCA_048594465.1 Microlunatus sp.
TCGCCTCCGGCAGCAGCACGGAGGCCATGAACGCGCCGGCGTCGAAGCCGTCGGGGAACGTCAGCCAGACGAACAGGCCTCCGTCCGGCCGGGTGAACTCGACGCCGTCGGGGAACGTCTCCGCCATCGTGGCCAGCATCAGATCGCGCTTGTGCCGGTAGACGGGCAGCACGTCGGCGATGTGCGCGTCGATGTCGTAGCGCGCCAGGTAGGCCGAGGTCGCTGCCATGTTGAGGGTGCTGTTCTGGGTGTCCGCGGCGAGCTTGAGCAACGCGATCCGCTCGAGGATCTCCGGACTCGCCGTCGCCCACCCCAGGCGCAGGCCGGGAGCCAGGATCTTGGAGAAGCTCCCCAGGTGCAGGACGCGGCCCTCGGTGTCCAGGCTCTTCAACGTGGGCAGCGACTCGCCCTCGTACCGCAGCGGCCGGTAGGGGGTGTCCTCCAGCACCAGGACCCCGTACGCGTTGGCCAGCTCGACCAGCCGGCGCCGACGCGGCAGACTCAGCGTCGTGCCGGTCGGGTTGGCGAAGTCCGGCACGACGTAGATCATCTTCGTCTCCGGATGAGCGGCCAGCACCTCGGCGAGATGATCGGTGTCCATGCCGTCGGCATCGGAGCGGACGGGGGCATACCGGGGCTCGGTCGGGGCGAAGGCGATCAACCCGCCCAGGAACGTGGGGTCCTCGGTGATGATCACGTCGCCGGCGTCGACCACCAGCTTCGCGGCCAGATCGAGACCCTGCTGCCCGCCCTGGATGATCAGCACGTCGTCGGGCCCGGCGGGCATGCCGTCGGCGGTGAGCCGCTCGGCGACCTGGGCCCGCAGCCCGGGCAACCCGTTCGACGCCGTGTACTGCAGGGCCGCCGCGCGGTCGGGGATGAGCAGCTCGGCGTACACCCGACTCAGCTCGGCCACCGGGAACAGCGCCGGATCGGGGTATCCGCCACCGAAGGAGACGATGTCGGGGTCCGTGCCGAGGCGCAGCAGCTCCCGGATGGCCGACGGCTGCACCCGACTCATCCGGCGGGCATACCCGACCGTCCCGTCGGCCGCTGGCGTCGCGCCGGTCACGAGAAGGTCAGCCTGCTGGGGCGACCGTCGCGGAGAGCCGCGAGGTGCTCGTCCACGTTGAGGTGGTCGAACAGGGACTCCCCGGCCTCGATCGCCGCGCGCAGCGCACCCTCGCGTTGCTGGATGGCTTCGGCGCCGTCGATGGCCGCGCCGACCTCCTCCGCACTGCCCACCACCAGGCCGTCGTCGTCGCCCAGCACCAGGTCACCGGGCCGGACCGTCACCTCCCCGATGGCGAGCGGCACCTGGATCACCGGCACCGCCCGGGCCGGGCAGGCCGACGGGGCCACACCCCGCGCGAAGACGGGCAGCTCCAGCTGCGCCAGGACCCGGCTGTCCCGGCAGCGGCCGTCGATCACGATCCCGGCCAGACCGCGACGCAGGGCCTCGGTGGCGAAGAGCTCGCCGGCCACGGCGTGGTCGGGATGCCCGGCGATGACCAGCACATCCCCCGGCACCGCCGCGGCCAGACCGGCCAGCACCGGCATCAGGTCCTCGCGGGCGTCGACGGTCACCGCGCGACCGAGCAGCCGTACGCCCGAGCGGATCGGCCGCAGAGCCGCCGGAAGCACCCGCAGATCGGGTCCGGCGTCCTTGAGCGAGGTGGTGTCGACGGCCGCCAGTAGGCGGAGGAGGTCAGCGGAGTCCGAGGTGGTCACGGAAGGACGATAGCGACCGTTGGCAGTCGTCGCACCGGACCGCAGACCGTCCCGCCACCCCTGGATCAGCGGATGCCGCTGCGCGCGAAGCCCTGGATGAAGTAGCGCTGGAAGACCAGGAAGATCAGCACCATCGGGGCCACGTTGAGCAGTGCGAACGCCATCGTGCCGCCGTAGTCGGAGCCGAACTGCCCCTGCAGGTAGAGCAGACCGATCGGCAGGGTGAACAGCTCGTTCTGCTTCAGCGCGATCAGCGGCCAGGCGAAGTCGTTCCAGGACTGCAGCAGGCTCATGAAGAACAGCACCGCGATCAACGGCTTGGACAGCGGCAGGATGATCCGGCTGAACACCGACCAATTACCCGCCCCGTCGAGGCGAGCCGCTTCGATCAGGTCGCGGGGGATGCCGAGGATGAACTGCCGGGCCAGGAAGATGCCGAACGCCGACGCCGCCGAGGGCAGGATGACGGCCCAGTAGCTGCCGTACAGACCCATCCCGGTGACCAGCCCGAACAGCGCGACCATGATCACCTGCACCGGCAGCATCATGGTGGACAGACAGAGCAGGAACAGCACGTTCGAGCCGCGGAACCGCAGGTGGGCGAAGGCGTAACCGGCCATCAGGTTCACCGTCACCGTCAGCAGCGAGACGGTCAGCGCGATGGAGATCGAGTTGCCGAACCAGGTCAGCACGGGGAACGAGGAGAACACCCGTTCGACGTTGTCCAGGGTCAGCTCGCGGGGCCACAGGCGGAGGGTGCCGCCGAGCAGCTCGGCGCGTGAGGACAGCGCGACCACGACCATCCAGTAGAGCGGGAAGAGCAGCACCGCGCACATCAGCAGCGCCGCCACGAAGCGGACCGCGGTGCTGGTCCGTTGCCGCCGTCGGCGGCGCTGGGCCCGGCTCCGGTCGGGGACGGCCGCCGGGGTCGACGGGTGACCGGTAGCGGTCTCGGTGACGGTGGGCTGGCTCATCCGACCTCGTCCCGGGTCCGGCTGAGCCGCCACTGGACGGCGGTGAAGATCAGCATGATCAGCAGCAGGACCAGTCCGAGGGCGGCTGCGTACCCCTGGTCACGGGTCACGAACCCGTTGTCGTACGCGTAGGTGACCAGCACCGAGGTGGCGTTCTCCGGTCCCCCGCCGGTCATCACGAAGACCAGGTCGAACACCTGGAAGGAGTAGATGACGTTCATGATCAGCAGGAAGAACGACGCCGGACCGACCAGCGGGACGGTGAGGAACCGGAACTGCTGCCAGTTGTTGGCCCCGTCCAGCCGTCCGGCCTCGTACACGTCAGGGCTGACGCCCTGCAGGCTGGCCAGGTAGATCAGCATGTTGAACCCGACCCGCCACCACAGCGTGACCAGGACCACCGACGCGAAGGCGGCCACTCCGCCGGACTGCCACTGCAGACCCGGCAACCCCAGCGAGCGGAACAGCAGGTTGATCAGACCGCTGTTCTCGTCGAAGATCAGCAACCCCATCAGGGCGGTGGCCACCCCGGAGATGGCCATCGGCAGGATCACCGCCGAGCGCAGCACCGGCCGGATCGGCAGCGCCGAGTTGAGCAGCACCGCCGCCGCCAGTCCCAGGCCCATGGACAGCGGGGTGACGAGCACCGTGAACAGCACGGTGTTGACCGCCGACCGCCAGAACAGCGGATCGGCGACCAACCGCGCGTAGTTGGCCGCACCGACGAACGTCCCCGAGCCGAAACCGTCGGTCCGCTGCAGGCTGAGCACGACCGTGCCGGCCAGCGGCACGAACACGAACAACCCGAGCAGCAGCAGGTTCGGGCTCAGGAACGCGTACGCGGCCACGGACTCCCGGGTTCGGGCCGCGGTCAGCGACCGTACGCTCACGAGGCTGCTCTCAGGAGGCGGTGGCGGCGGCGATCCCGTCGGACAGCCCCTTCACCGTGGTGTCGACGTCCTGGCCACCCACGAACGCCTGCTCCAGCTGGTCCTTGAGCACGGTGATGATCTTGGACATGTTGGGCGAGGCGACCTGGCTGGAGTCCTGCGCCTTGACCGTCGACGCCTGGCCGATGAACACCGGCGACAGCTCGGGCCGGACGGCGAACTCGATCCCCTGCTCGATCAGGTCGGCCCGGGTCGGCAGCAGGGAGGACGAGACGCAGAAGTCGCGCATGGGCTCGGCGTTGGTCACGTAGTCCAGGAACTTCGCGGCCAGCTCCGGCTTGCCGGTGGCCTTGGTGGCCACCAGGGCGTTGCCGCCGAAGTCGCCGGCGGAACGGACCTTGCGCGGGGAGAACGTCGCCCCCCACTCGAAGTCCAGGGTCGACTCAGCGTCCGGGATCAGGAAGGCGCCACCGAAGGTCATCACGGCCGTCTGCGCGTACCAGGTGTCGGCGGCGTACGTGGTCGACTTCACCGAGTTGTTCTTCGGCACGAAGTTCTTGGTGAAGAAGCTGGAGGTGAACTCGACCGCCTGGCGGCCCGGGTCGGAGTCGATGGCCGGAGCGATCAGGTCCTCGGCCAGGAAGCGGCCGTCGGCCTCGAACAGCCAGCTGAGCCAGCGGGTGACGCCGTTGCCCTGCCAGTTGTACGCGAACGGGTACTTGCTGCTGGGCAGGCTCTTGCGCAGGGTCTCGGCGAGCTGGGCGAACTCGTCCCAGGTCCACGCCTCCTCCAGGGTGGTCGGCACGCTCTTGACGCCGGCCGCGTCGAGCGCGTCCTTGTTGTAGAGGATCACCGAGGTGTCGGTGTGGTGCGGGACGCCGAACGGCTTGCCGTCGTTCTGCACCGCCGCCCACGCCTGCGGGGTGAACCGGTCGGAGAACCCGTCCGACAGGTAGCTGGTCAGGTCGAGCAGCTGGTCGCGACCCGCGTAGGCACCGAAGGTGTAGTAGGGCACCCGGAACACGTCCGGCGGGTTGCCGGCCTGCAGCTGGGCGTCGATGTTGGTGAACATCTGCTCGTACGGGACGGCGTTCAGCGTCACCGTGGAGCCGGGGTTGGCGGCCTGGACGCCGTCGATGGCCTTCTTGAAGCCGGCCAGCTCGCTGTCGGTCCCCCACGTGGTGAAGGTCAGCGCGCCGCCGTCGTTCTGATCGCCGGAGTCGGAGCCGGCGGTGGAGAAGCCGCCGCAGCTGGCCAGGGTGGGTACCGCTGCTGCGGCCGCCGTGGCCGCGAGGAAGTGTCGTCGCGTCAGTGTCATGGTCAGTCCCCTGCCGTTTACGTCATAAAGCTGAGCCTCGGTACTTCCTGAGAGGAGGGTGAATCGGATGCACGCGTCGGGCGATCGAACCCGGTGGTGAGAAGGTGAGCGCTCGAGGGCGAGGCGACGCTGGGACCTGAACCCGGCAGCCAACGCCTCTGGCGGCCGGACGGACCGAGACGAATCGAGGTCAGTGCCCGATCGGGTCCAGTGGCGCCCACGGTCTTGTCTCGATGGCTCGACGGCGTGACCATGACCCCCGTGACCAGCCACGAACGAGCGCGGTCGCACCGCTCCAGAGAACGCCGCGTCGGCGCTCCTGCGCTGACGTCGGCGGGTGAGTCACCGTCGCTGCTGCGCCTTCAGCGGCTGATCGGCAACGCGGCCGTCGCCGCCGCGGTCCAACGCCGGACGGAACCGGGCGACGGGCAGAGCACCGGCGGAGTCCTCCCGGGTTCGAGCGGGACCGGCGGCCGGACCCCGGGCGCGAGGCCGGCGGCCGGGGTGGCCGAGCACCTGATGTCCGACGCCGAGCTCGCCGCGATGCCGAGCGTCGGGGACACACCGGCCCTCAAGGCGGAGTACCAGCAGATCAAGGACGCACTCAAGGCCCGGATCGCCGCCGCCGATGCCGCCGCGAAGGCTGGGCAGGCTGTCGATCCGGCGGCCCGGCAGCTCACCGCCGCGGAGTCGGCCCGGCTAGCGGAGATCGACGCCGCGATGGTGCTGCGCAAGCGCGGCGACGAGAACGAGACGCTCAAAGCCAACGGCATCACGACGGGAACGGCCGCCTGGTTCGCCGAGGTCTCCAGCATCACGTTCCTGAACCACGACATCGTCTGCCACCGCCTGCTGGCGGAGCGCCTGACGCGGGCCGAGGCGGCGCTGGCCAACGAGACCCCGCCGCCGGCGGGGTGGTTCGGCAGCGCGCACTCCCTGCGCGAGGTCGGCGAGAGCCTGCACTCGTT
>JBMDXL010000078.1:0-3185 GCA_048594465.1 Microlunatus sp.
GGGTGACCACGTCGCCGATGGGGCTGACCGGGCGGGCGGCGTAGCTCGACTCCCCCGGGCCGGCGGCTCCGCGGACGCGGTTGCGAGCCACCGTGACGAGGTCACCGAGGACGGCGCTGGCCGTCGGCGAGCCGCCGGCCCCGGGGCCGTAGAACATCAGCCGACCGGCGGAGCGGGACTCCACGAAGACCGCGTTGTAGGCGCCGCCGACCGAGGCCAGCGGGTGGCTGCGCGGGATCATCGCCGGGTGGACGCGGACCGACACCCCGCGCTGGCCGGCGGCGTCCGGCTCCCCGAGCTCGCAGATGGCCAGCAGCTTCACCACCGACCCGATCGCCCGGGCGGAGGCGATGTCGGAGGTGGTGACGTCGACGATGCCCTCGCGGTAGACGTCGGCGGCGGTCACCCGGGTGTGGAAGGCCAGGCTGGCCAGGATCGCGGCCTTGGCCGCGGCGTCGAAGCCCTCCACGTCGGCGGTCGGGTCGGCCTCGGCGTACCCGAGCGCCTGGGCGTCGGCCAGCGTCTCGGCAAAACCGGCGCCCTCGCCGTCCATCTTGTCGAGGATGAAGTTGGTGGTGCCGTTGACGATGCCGATCACCGACGTGATCTCGTCGCCCACCAGCGACTCACGCAGCGGTCGCACGATGGGGATGGCGCCGGCCACCGCGGCCTCGAAGTACAGGTCGACCCCGGCCTGCTCGGCCGCGGTGAACAAGGTGGCACCGTCCTCGGCCAGCAGCGCCTTGTTGGCGGTGACCACCGAGGCACCGTGCCGGAGCGCGGACAGGATCAGCGACCGGGCCGGCTCGATGCCCCCGATCACCTCGACCACCAGGTCGACGTCGGCGCGGCTCACGAGCGCCTCCGCGTCGGTGGTGAACAGCGCCGGATCGAGACCGGTCCGGACGCGGTGGAGACGCCGTACGGCGATCCCGACCAGCTCCAGGGGTCGGCCGATGCGCGCCTGCAGATCGGCCGAGGAGTCGATCAGCAGCCGGGCGACCTCGGACCCGACGGTGCCGCACCCGAGCAGGGCCACGCGCAGCGGCTGGCCGGCCCGGGGCGAGGATCCCGCCGGCTCGGGACGCGCGTCGTCCTGCGGTCGCGACACCGCCTCGGTGGTCATCGTCACTTCTGCCTCACGTCGCTGTCTCGTCGCCGTCCGGGTCGGTCGCCGCTGGCCGGTCGGCTCCCGTCCTGCTGTCCTGTGACCGCCGCCCCCAGCCCTGTCGGCCGGGCGAGCGGCAGTTCATTCTTCCCCATCGCGCTGTCGCGGTGGTAACCGTGGCCGGCGCCCGGCTACCCGACGTCCAGCCGCAGCAGGTCGTCCAGGGTCTCGCGCCGTACCAGGGTGGTGATGCGGCCGTCCCGGACGGCGATCACCGGCGGCCGCGGCACGTGGTTGTAGTTGCTGGCCATCGACCGGCTGTACGCGCCGCTGGCCGGCACCGCGAGCAGGTCCCCCGGCGCGATGTCGGCGGGCAGGAACTCGTCCCGGACGAGGATGTCCCCGCCTTCGCAGTGCTTGCCGACCACCCGGGCGATGGCCGGACCGGCCGACGACCGGCGGGAGGCGAGGGTGGCGGAGTACTCCGCGGCGTACAGCGCGGTCCGGATGGTGTCGCTCATCCCCCCGTCCACGGCCACGTACGTCCGCACGGCGTCGCCGTCCAGGTGGACCTGCTTCACCGTGCCCACGGTGTAGAGGGCGAAGGCGCTGGGTCCGCTGATGGCTCGCCCCGGCTCGATCGACAGGTGCGGGACGGCGACCCCGTGCGCCGCGCACTCGGTCTCCACGATCTGCCGCATGGCGGCGGCCAGGTCGGCGGGCCGGGCCGGGGTGTCGGCGCTGGTGTAGGCGATCCCGAAGCCACCACCGAGGTCCATCTCGGGCGGTTCGACCCCGGTCTCGGCCGCGAAGGCGGCGTGCAGCCGGAGGGTGCGCCGGGCGGCCACGGCGAAGCCCTCGGCATCGAAGATCTGGGAGCCGATGTGGGAGTGGATGCCCGCCAGGTCGAGGTCGGGGGCGGCGTGCACCGCCCGCAGCGCATCGAGGGCCTGACCCGAGGCGATCGAGAAACCGAACTTCTGGTCCTCGTGCGCGGTGGCGATGTACTCGTGGGTGTGGGCCTCGACCCCGGTCGTGACCCGGACCATGATCCGCGGTCGCTCGTTCCGACCGCGGGCCGCGACCAGGCGGCCGATCCGCTCGATCTCGTCGAAGGAGTCGGCGATGATCCGGCCCACACCCGCGTCCAGGGCGAGCTCGATCTCCGCCTCGCTCTTGTTGTTGCCGTGCAGCCCGATGGTGCGCGGGTCGACCCCGGCCCGCAGCGCGACCGCCAGCTCGCCGCCGGTGCACACGTCGACGCCCAGCCCCTCCTCGGCCACCCAGCGGGCGACCGCCGTGCAGAGGAAGGACTTGCCGGCGTAGTACACGTCCCAGCCCGCGAAGGCGGTGGCGAACTCCCGGGCCCGCGACCGCAGGTCGTCCTCGTCCACCACGTAGACCGGGGTGCCGACCTCGTCGGCGATGTCGTTGACGCTGCGGCCGGCCACGGTGAGGACGCCGTCGGCGTCCTTCGCCGCGTGGCGGCTCCACAGGGTCGGCAGCAGGTCGTTGACGTCGTCGGGGACACCCAGCCAGCCGGGAGCCCGGCTGAGGACGTCGGCGTGGATCGAGCCCGCGACATGCGTGTGCGTCACCGGGCCACCTTCTCAGAGCAAACAAGCCCGACGCGGCGGAGGCCAGCCCCTGGGACCGTCTCCGGAGAGGCGACAGCGGACCCGCACACGTGCGAGTCCGCTGGATGATGTCATCGACATCGGGCGCCCCCGGCAGGATTCGAACCTGCGCTCCCGCCTCCGGAGGGCGGTGCTCTATCCCCTGAGCTACGGGGGCCCGGCGTCTGAGCCGTCGCAGACTGTACCAGTGCGGCGCGGGGGCCCGCGAACCGAAGATCACCACCCGGGCGGACGCCCCACCGGCTGCGTCGTTCTCAGCTCGACCCGCCCGCCCGGCGGCGTGTCGCGGCACCCGCAGCCCCGTCGAGCTGATAACCACGCACCCGGTGGGGCCGTCCGCCCGGGTGGTGATCTTCGGTTCGCGGGCCCCCGCGCCGCACTGGTACAGTCTGCGACGGCTCAGACGCCGGGCCCCCGTAGCTCAGGGGATAGAGCACCGC
>JBMDXL010000780.1:0-2522 GCA_048594465.1 Microlunatus sp.
CCACCTCTCCACCGGGCTGGCGGACGGCAGCCGCGTGGTGGAGGTGCGGACCGCGCCGGACGCGGCCCGGTCGGTGCTGGACGCCGCGGTCGGTGAACGGTTCGTGACCGACGGGGCGATGCTGACCCTGCGGGAGCCGTACCCGCGGCCGGGGTCCTCGCCCACCGGGCGGGGCACCCGGCTGTGGCGGGCCGACGTCGCCGGTGACCTGCCGTCGGCGCTGGCGGCAGCCGGTCGGCCGATCGCGTACGGCTACCTGGACCGGCGGTACCCGCTCGCGGACTACCAGTCGGTCTTCTCCACGGTGCCCGGCAGCGCCGAGATGCCGTCGGCCGGTCGGCCGTTCACCCAGAGCCTGGTCACCCGGCTGGTCGCCCGGGGCGTCGCGGTGGTGCCGATCACCCTGCACACGGGGCTGTCCTCCCAGGAAGCCGGCGAGGCGCCGCAGCCGGAGTGGTTCGCGGTGCCGGAGGCGACCGCCCGGCTGGTCACCGCCGCCCGGGCCGGCGGAGGACGGGTCGTCGCCGTCGGCACCACCGTCACCCGGGCCCTGGAGTCGGCCGTGGCCGGGGACCGGCTGGTGGCCCGGAGCGGGTGGACCGAGCGGGTGGTCACTCCCGCCGACCCGCCCCGGGTCGTGTCCGGGTTGATCACCGGCTGGCACGACCCGCAGGCCTCGCACCTGCTGCTGGTCGAGGCGGTGGCCGGACCGGCGCTGACCCAGCGGGCGTACGACGCGGCCGTGGCCGAGCGCTATCGGTGGCACGAGTTCGGGGACAGCGCACTGCTGCTGCCCTGACTGCCGGCCGGGCCGGCGATGCCTGGTGGGGAAGTCGTCCTCCGGGCCGACGCGGTAGAAAGGAGGGACGGCAGCGAGGAGGCGGGATGGTCGGGTTCGATCGGGGGACGACGCTGGCGGAGCGCTTCCGGGCGCACGCCGGCGAGCAGACCCACCTCTACGGTCACCTGCTGCGCGCGATGGCCGACGACCTGGACGCCGGCGGTCCGGTGCGGGAGGTGGTCCGCGGCTACGAGCAGGCGCCCACCGGTGCTGTCATCCAGCTGCGGCTGCTGGCCGGGCTCTTCCGGTTGGTGCTGACCGACCGGGCGCCGGAGCTGCGGCCCTACTACGCCTGCCTGGGTGGCCACGCCCCGCCGGAGACGGCGTGGGCGGCGGCGCGCCCGGTCGTCGCCGAGCACGTCGAGGAGCTGCACGCGGCCCTGGCCATCGCCCCGCAGACCAACGAGGTGGGGCGCTCCGTCGCGCTGCTGGTCGGGTTGCTCGATCTCGCCGCGGCCACGGGGTGCACCCGGGTGCGACTGCTCGAGCTGGGAGCCAGCGCCGGACTCAACCAGCTGCTCGGCCGCTTCCACGTCGCCGGCGACGGCTGGTCCTGGGGCCCACCGGCGTCGCCGGTCCAGCTCCTCGAGGCGGTGCAGGGACCGACCGAGAGGCTCGGGGTCCCACCGCCGCCGGCCGCGAGACTCGAGATCGTCGATGCCCGCGGCTGCGATCTCGACCCGGTCGATGCCACCAGTCCCGAGGGCCGGCTCCGGCTGACGTCGTTCGTCTGGCCGTTCGACGTCCACCGGCACGAGCGACTGGCCGGTGCGCTGCAGCTGGCTGCTGCCCACCCGCCGGTGGTCGACCGGGCGTCAGCCGCCCCCTGGCTGGACACGCAGCTCGCGGGCGACCCGGACCCGGACGTGCTGACGGTGGTCTGGCACTCCATCACCCAGCTCTACTGGCCGGCGTCCGAGATCGCCGCCGTCGCCGCCGGCCTGTCCGCGTACGGGCAGCGGCACCGGGTGGGCGAGGTGAGCATGGAGTACTCGGCCGACAGCGACCGGGGCGAACCGCCCGAGCTGCGGACGGTGCTGTGGGCCGGCGACGGCTCGCCGGCCCGCGAGCGTCGGCTCGGCACCGCGCACGACCACGGGATCCCGGTTCGGCTGGCGGGCTCACCGACCGGGGACTGACCACTCCTGCGCCAGCAGGCCGTAGACCAGCAGGTCCACCCACCCCTCGGCCGATCGCTCGGTCTCGCGGAAGTGGGCCTCGCGACGCATCCCGAGCCTCTCGCACAGTGCGGCCGACCGGGTGTTGCGGGCGTCCAGACGGGCTTCGACCCGGTGCAGACCGAGGTCGCCGAAGGCCAGGTCGAGGACCGCCCGGGCGGCCTCGGTGGCCAGCCCACGACCCCCGTGCTCGGGATCGAACACCCAGCCGATCTCGCCTCGGCGCGCGTCCTCGCTGCGCAGGAAGAGGATGACGTCGCCGGCCAGCGCGCCGGTGTCGCGGCGCCAGGCTCCCAGGGTGAGGGCCTGGTCCTCACCGGTCAGGTCCGAGCGCGACAGGACCGGGCCTGACAGCCGCTCCACCAGAACCGACCGGTCCTGCGGCTCGAACGGCAGGTAGCGGCAGACGTCGGCCCGACCGCGGTAGGCCAGCATCGCCTCGACGTCGTCGACCACGAAAGGACGCAGGTCCAGCCGGTCGGTGCTGACCGGGTAGGTCGGGC
>JBMDXL010000781.1:0-1672 GCA_048594465.1 Microlunatus sp.
CACCTCGTCCGCCGGGTCGTCGCCCGCCAGCAGGGCCTCGATCGCCCGGCCGACCACGGCGCCCTTCTCGGTGATCGGCTGCGCCACGGTCGTGAGCACGTCGGGCGCGAGCCACGGCAGGTCCAGCCCGTCGAACCCGGCGACCGACACGTCCTCCGGGACGCGCAGCCCGAGCTCGCGCGCGCCCAGCACGACGCCGGAGGCGAGCAGGTCGGACTGCGCGACGACGGCCGTCGGCCGGGTCGCCGCGGGGCCGGACAGCAGCGCCTGCGCGGCGGCGTGCCCGTGCTCGACCAGCGACGCCGGCGTCTCGTACACCGCGACCGGGTCGACGCCGGCGTCGTGCAGCCCGTCCAGCCGGCGGCGCGCGATCGACCAGGTGATGTGCCCGAGCCGCTCGGCGTCCGCGAGCCCGCTGCGCCGGTCCGGGCCGAAGGGCAGCGTCACGGTCGCGATCCGCTCGTGGCCGAGGGCGGTCAGGTGCCGGGCGACGTCCGCGACGCCGCCCCGGTCCTCGATGCCCACCGTCACGATGCCGGGCAGGTCCTGCCCCTCGACGACGACCAGGGGGATGCCGCGCCGCTGCAGCGCCTGCAGCGTCGGGTCGTCCAGCGTGCCGCCCCAGATGAGCACGGCGACGTCCATCGCGGCGGACTCCACCAGCGGGTCGACCAGGGGCGCGCCGGGCTCCAGCGAGCCGGGCACCAGCAGGACGCCGAGCCCGAGCGGGCTGATCGTGTCGACCAGGCCGTCGAGCAGCTGCACGGACACCGGCTCGCGGAACGACCGGCGCAGGGCGTCGCCCACGACCACGCCCACGATGCCGGACCGGCCGCTGCGCAGCTGCCGCCCGAGCGGGTTCGGCCCCGCGTAGTCGAGGCCGGCGGCCGCGTCGAGCACCCGCTGCTTCGTCGCCTCGGCGATCGGGCCGGCGCCGGAGAAGGCCAGCGACGCGGTCGAGACCGACACCCCGGCGGCGGAGGCCACGTCGGCCAGGGTGGGTCGCTGGGACACCGCGGCGCCTCCGGGTCCGGGGCTCGGGGGTGAGAGGCGTCACCGTCCCCGTGAGTCGTTGACGCCGCCGCCAGCGTACCCGCACACTGGTGACCTCCCCCGAATCGATTCGACCGCCCGCTCCGGCGCCCGGATCGAATCGATTCGAACCGGGCCTCGACCCGGCCGGGACCTCCACTTGACCACCCCCTTGCACCGATCTGGAGCTGCCGTGAGCCAGCAGCGGGCCCGCACCGGGCGCGCCCCCCTCCGCCCGGCCAACCGCCGACCCCGACCCGAGGCCCCCGTGACCGGCGGCCGCCGGCCGGGCCGGTCCGGCCGGGCCACGTCGCCGACCCCACATCGGCCCGTCGACCCGGCGGTGCACCGCGCCCGCTGGCTGCTGATGGGCCTGTTCGCGCTGAGCGGGCTCATGCTGTCCGGCTGGCTCGCCCGGCTGCCCGCGGTGCGCGCGTCGCTCGACCTCGGCACCGCCGAGCTGGGCGGCCTGCTGATCGCCGGCTCGATCGGCTCGCTCGCCACGGTGTCGGTCGCGGGCGTGCTGGTGAACCGGCTCGGCGGCCGTGCGGTGCTCTACGTGTCGATGGTGGCGTTCGCCGCGGCGTACGTGCTGATCGGCGTCGGCCCCACCATCGGCTCGGTGCCGGTGCGGACCGTC
>JBMDXL010000782.1:0-4197 GCA_048594465.1 Microlunatus sp.
GTCCGACGAGTCCGACGAGCCCGCTGACGACGGTGCCGACGCGGCCGCCGAGGGCGACGGGAGCCCGGAGACCACCGAGCTGGACGTCGATGCGCTCGACTCCCGCGACTGGCGGGGGGCCGGCCCCTGGGACCTGACCGAGGTCGACCTGGACGTCGAGCCGCTGCCGGGACGCGCCCGGATCGACCTGGGCAGCATGATCATCACCGGCTTCGGCGGTGCCGAGCTGCGGCTGCAGGTCGCCGAGGAGACCCAGCAGATCGTCTCCGCCATGCTCATCAAGGGCGACTCCGCGCTGGAGCTGGGCGCGTACGCGGCGCCGCGCAGCGGCGGCCTGTGGCCCGAGCTGCGCGAGGAGATCGTGGAGGCGGCCACCGAGGCCGGCGGCTCGGCCGCGCTGGTCGAGGGGCCGTTCGGGGTCGAGCTGCGCCGGTTGCTGCCGGTGACCACCCCGGACGGCGAGCAGGGCTACCAGCCGTCGCGGATGTGGGTGGTGGAGGGTCCGCGCTGGCTGCTCCGCGGCATCCTCTACGGTCAGGCCGCCCTGGAGGACGGTCTGGAGCCGCCGGTGGCGGATCTGCTGACCGCCTTCCGCGAGGTGGTCGTCCGGCGCGGTGACGAGGCCAAGTCGCCCGGCGACCTGCTGCCCCTGGTCATCCCCGCCGACGTGGAGCCCGATCCGGACGCGCCCGGGGATTGACATCCGGTGTCATAGTGGGAAGTGCCATGGGTAAGAACTCACTGCTGCAGCGGGTCATCCACCGTCTCGCCACCTCGGACGCCGAGCTGGAGTCGGAGGAGATGCAACGCGCCGTCGAAGCGGAGTCGGCCGTCCCGATCCGCACCTGCGAGGACCGTCAGCTGGTCCGTCTCCGCGGCACCGTCTCGAACGTCACGATCCACCCCCGCGGCGGTCACCCCGCCCTGGAGGTCGAGCTCCGTGACGGCAGCGGCGCGGCCCGGCTGGTCTGGCTGGGGCGCCGCGAGATCGCCGGCATCGAGCCCGGCCGGACGCTGTCGGTCGAGGGCCGGGTCAGCTGTCGTCGCGGTGAGCGCCTGATGTACAACCCGCGCTACGAGCTGCTGGACGGCCCGCGAACGTCTTGATGGGCCCGCTCGCGACGCCGACACGCGGTCACCGGCTCCGTCGTCACTCGTCGTGACGGCGGAAAAGCGTCGCCGTCCCAACTCGCTCCTCCGCACGCCGGGCGCGGCGGCTTCCCGCTCACGGGCCTGACGGGTCTGACTGGCCCAGTTAGCGCGGGGCCACCCGGGGCGTCGCCGTCACGGCCACCGCGACCGACCCGGCCCGCGGGGCGAGCATGTCGGCCAGCTCCTTCTCGTACGACTGCGCGGTCACGAACAGCAGCTCGTCGCCCGCCTCGAGGGTGCCGTCGGGGTCCGGCGGCTGGGCGTGCCCGTCCCGGATGATGGCGACCAGCACCACGTCGCCGGGGAAGCGGATGGCCCCGGTCCGGATGCCGACCTGCGGGCTGTCCTCGGGCAGGGTCATCTCGACCAGGTTGGCCTCGCCCTCGTGGAAGGTGAGCAGCCGGACCAGGTCGCCGACCGTGACGGCCTCCTCGACCAGGGCGCACATCAACCGCGGGGTGGAGACGGCGACGTCGACCCCCCACACGTCGTTGAACAGCCACTCGTTCTTCGGGTGGTTGACCCGGGCGACCGTCCGAGGCACCCCGAACTCGGTCTTGGCCAGCAGCGAGGTGACGAGGTTGGCCTTGTCGTCGCCGGTGGCGGCGATCACCACGTCGCAGGAGTCGATGTTGGCCTCCTCCAGCGAGGACAGCTCGCAGGCGTCGGCCAGCAGCCAGTCGGCCTCGGGCACCGAGTCGGACTTGATCGCGTGCGGATCGCGGTCGATCAGCAGGATCTGGTGGCCGTTCTCGATCAGCTCGGTGGCGATGGACCGGCCGACGTTGCCGGCTCCGGCGATGGCGACGCGCATCTCACAGCTCCTTGGGGCGTTCGGCCAGGATGGTCTCGACGTCGGCGAGCCGGGCGTCGGTGACCGCGGCGTAGATCAGGTCACCGTCCTGGAAGGCCGTGCTGCGCTTGGGCACCTCACCCGACCCGAGCCGGAACAGGAACGGGATCCGGGCCCCGGTGGCGTTCTCGATCTGCTCGATCGTGTGGCCCACCCAGGAACGGTCGACGTGCACCTCCATCAACCGGACCGAGCCGGACGGGTCCCGCCACTGCGGCTCGGAGCCGGCGGGCAGCAGCCGCCGCAGCACCTGGTCGGCGGTCCACCGCACGGTGGCGACGGTGGGGATGCCCAGCCGCTCGTAGACCTCGGCGCGTCCGGGGTCGTAGATGCGGGCCACCACGTTGTGCACGTCGAAGGTCTCGCGCACCACCCGGGCGGCGAGGATGTTGGAGTTGTCGCCGTTGGACACCGCGGCGAAGGCCTCGGCCCGGTCGATCCCTGCCTCGGTCAGCACCTCCCGGTCGAAGCCGACCCCCTTGACGGTCTGGCCGTCGAAGTCGGGGCCGAGCCGCCGGAACGCCTCGGTGTTGTGGTCGATGACCGCGACGGTGTGACCGCGCTTCTCCAGGCTCCGGGCCAGGGTGGAGCCCACGCGTCCGCAGCCCATGATCACGATGTGCACGGGCACGAGTCTAGGGTGACGCGTCCGTGCGGCGACCGCAGCACCAGAGGTTAGAGTGCCGCACGTGAACCCCGCCGAGGTCGCGAAGCGCCTCCTCATCGGCCGGCGACTCCGGAGCACGCAGCTGGGCGAGACCCTGCTGCCGAAGCGGATCGCCCTGCCGGTCTTCGCCTCCGACGCGTTGTCGTCGGTGGCGTACGCGCCCGACGAGATCCTGCTGACCCTCTCGCTGGCCGGTCTGGTGGCGTACGGCTACTCCTGGAAGATCGCCCTCCTGGTCGCGGTGGTGATGCTGGTGGTCGTCGCGTCGTACCGGCAGAACGTGCACGCCTACCCCTCCGGCGGCGGCGACTACGAGGTGGCCACCACCAACCTCGGCTCCAACGCCGGCTTGACGGTGGCCAGCGCGCTGATGGTCGACTACGTCCTGACCGTAGCCGTGTCCATCTCGTCGGGGGTGCAGAACGCCAAGTCGGTCTTCCCCTTCATCGACGGTCACGAGGCCACGTACGCGGCGGCGGCCGCCCTGATCCTGATGGCGCTGAACCTGCGTGGGGTCCGCGAGTCCGGGGCCGTCTTCGCCATCCCGGTCTACTGCTTCATGCTCGGCATCATCGGCATGGTCGTCTACGGGCTGTTCCGGATCCTGGTGCTCGGCGACGACGTGCAGGCCCACAGCGCGCAGTACGGGATCGAGGCCGACCCCAAGTACGCCGCCTTCACCGGCTTCGCCATGGTCGCCCTGCTGGCTCGTGCCTTCTCCTCCGGCTCGGCTGCCCTGACCGGGGTGGAGGCGATCTCCAACGGGGTGCCGGCCTTCCGCAAGCCGAAGAGCAAGAACGCGGCCACCACGCTGCTGCTGCTCGGCAGCATCGCGGTGACCATGCTGATCGGCGTCGTCACCCTGGCCAACCTCACCGGGCTGAAGCTGATCGACGCGCCGTACTCGCACTACACGCTGAACGGGCAGCGGGTGGACGTGGTCGAGGAGACCGCCATCGGCCAGCTGTCCCGGGCGATCTTCTCCAACTTCACCCCCGGCTTCTACTTCGTGGTCGCCGCCACCATGCTCATCCTGTTCCTGGCCGCGAACACCGCGTTCAACGGCTTCCCGGTGCTGGGCTCGATCCTGGCCAGGGACGGCTACCTGCCCCGCCAGCTGCACACCCGCGGCGACCGGCTGGCCTACAGCAACGGCATCATCACCCTGGCCGTGCTGGCCATCATCTTGATCATCGCCTTCCAGGCCGACGTGACCGCGCTGATCCAGCTGTACGTGGTCGGGGTGTTCGTCTCCTTCACCGTGAGTCAGCTCGGCATGCTGCGGCACTGGACCCGGCTGCTGAAGACGGAGACCAGGCCGGCGGCCCGGGCCCGGATGAAGCGCTCCCGGGTGATCAACGGGACGGGTCTGACCATGACCGGCACGGTGCTGATCATCGTGCTGCTGTCCAAGTTCACCCAGGGCGCCTACATCGCGATCATCGCCATGGCTGTCCTCTTCGTGCTGATGAAGTCGATCCGCCGCCACTACGACCGGGTGTCGACCGAGACCGCGCTCGTCGAG
>JBMDXL010000783.1:0-1577 GCA_048594465.1 Microlunatus sp.
TCGAGGAGGCCGACGGGATTCACGTGAAACTCTCGCTTTCTCGTTTGGTCGTCATATCGACAAATCGATAGATGGTTAAGTCAGCAGAAGCGTGGCGATGCGGTCGAGGTCGTCGGCCGAGGCGTACTCGATGGTGAGTCGGCCTTTGGTCTTCCCGCTGTCCACCCGGACGCGGGTGTCCAGCCGGTCAGCCAGCTGAGCGGCGATCTCACTGGCACGAGGGTGCGGTTCGCGAGCCGATCGGGGCGATCGCTGAGTCGACGACGAGCCCTCCGCATCACCCAGGGTCACGATCTCCTCGGTCGCTCGCACCGACAGCCCCTCGGCCACCACCCGCTGGGCGAGGCGCTCCTGACTGGCCGGCTCCGGCAGCGACAACAGCGCGCGGGCGTGACCCGCCGACAGGACTCCAGCCGCCACCCGCCGCTGGACCGTCGGCGGCAACCGCAGCAGCCGGATGGTGTTGGAGATCTGGGGCCGCGACCGCTTGATCCGCGTGGCCAGCTCCTCCTGCGTGCACCCGAAGTCCTCCAGCATCTGCTGGTAGGCCGCTGCCTCCTCCAGCGGGTTCAGCTGCGCCCGATGAAGGTTCTCCAGCAGCGCGTCACGCAGCAGGTCGTGGGTCTCCGTCTCCCGGACGATCGCTGGGATCACCGTCAGGCCCGCCTGCTGCGAGGCTCGCCACCGTCGCTCACCCATCACCAGCTCGAACGAGCCCTCGCCGAGGGGCCGCACCACCACGGGCTGGAGCAAGCCGACTTCGCCGATCGACGCCACCAGCTCGGCCATGGCGTCCTCGTCGAAGACCGTCCGAGGCTGCCGCGGATTGGGCGTGATCGCCTCCAGCGGGAGCTCGGCGAAGTAGGACCCATCGGGGATCGGGGTCGTTGCCGGCTCACCCGGTGACACCGCATCGACGGGACCGACCCCCGGATCGCGGTCCACGGACGGCTCCACCTCGGCTGGGCTCTCCTGCGCCGGGGTCGGCGCCGGCTCCGTACGCTGGAACAGCTCGCCGAGCCCGCGGCCGAGACCCCGGCGTTCACCCGGACGATCGGTGGTGGTCATGCGTTCTCCTTTGCGCCGCGGCGGGCGATCTCGTGGGCGGCTTCCAGGTAAGACACCGCGCCGGCTGAATCGGGGTGGTAGGTGAGAACGGTCTGGCCGTAGCTGGGGGCCTCCGAGATGCGGACCGAGCGGGGGATGACCGTCGGCAGCGTCTGCTCGGTGAAGTAGGCCCGCACCTCGTCGGCCACCTGGGCGGCCAGTCGCGTCCGGGCGTCGTACATCGTGAGCAGCACCGTGGTGACAGCAAGATCTTCGTTCAGCTCGCCCTTGACCAGGTTGATGGTCCGGACCAGCTGCGAGACCCCTTCGAGTGCGTAGTACTCGCACTGGATCGGGATGAGGATCTCCCCTGCGGCCACGAGGGCGTTCAAGGTGATCAAGCCGAGAGAGGGCGGGCAGTCGAGGAACACGTAGTCGACGTCCTCAGCCGCCAAGAAGGTCCGCAGTGCGCGCCGGAGGCGGTTCTCGCGTGCCACCTTGGAGACGAGCTGGATCTCCGCTCCAGCCAG
>JBMDXL010000784.1:0-14116 GCA_048594465.1 Microlunatus sp.
TTGTCCCCGACGAACGCCCGCGTGCGCCCGGCGGGCCGGAAGAGGTCGATCCCCGCCACCGCCGACCGGGCGCGCGCGGCGCCCGCCGACGGGTTCGTCGTCGCCGGTGGCGCCGGGTGGGCTGGCGTCGGCGTCCCCGTCCGGTCAGCGGCAGCGGTGGGCTCGGTTCTCGCCGGGTAGCTGAAGCCCACGTTCTCGAAGCGGATCCCGTCGGTCAGCTGCTCCGGCGGTCGCCGGGTCGACCCGGCCCAGCTGTGGTCGTCGGCGTACTCCCGCAGCCACAGGTAGCGGTCGAAGGCGTTCAGTGAGTCGACGATGATGTGGGCGTTGCTCGCGATACCCGCGCCCGTGGTGGTGATCTGGGCACCGACCAGGAGCAGCAGGGTCATGTCGCCGATGGTGTTCTCGCCCGCGCGGACGCGGCCGAACAACCAGAGCCCGGCCAGGATGTAGGCGGCTCCGAAGCCGATCCAGGCGAGCGCGTTGAGGATGGCGTACCGGCGCAGGCTGACGGTGAAGAGCATCCGGTAGGCGTCGAAGGCACGCCGGGCGACTTCGGTCAGGGTCGGGTAGAGACCGAAGGCGCGGACCTCGACCGCCTGGCCGGGCTCGCGGAGCACCTCGCTGACCTTGGTGGCCAGCCGGCGGTAGCGCTCGGTCTCGACGACCAGCAGCTGGTAGTGACGACGGGAGCGGGCCGAGACCACCCCCGGCAGCACCGCCACCACGATCAGCGTGACCAGGAGCGGGTGCACGCTGACCAGCAGGCCGACGACGGTCACCACCCCGGCGACCGAGCTGATCACCGACAGCAGCCGGTAGATGTTGGCCAGGCGGTGGGTCTCGTCGCGGAGCTTGGTCAGCCGGTCGGCGACGTCGGGGTCCTCGTGCAGCGAGATCGACGGCACCGCCGCGGTGAGGTCGATCAGGTCGGCGTGGACGTACCGCCAGATCTTGTCGTCCACCGTGTCGCCGAGCGGCCCCCCGATCTGAGCGGCGAGGCTGGCCACCAGGAGGCTGATCGCGACGAGCGTCAGACCCGGTCCCAGCGAGGCGCCGGCTCCCGCGGCGTCGAGGGTGAGCTTCACCCCGAGCACGGTGAGCGGCGGCAGGACCGCCCCGACCACGGAGGTCAGGCAGAGCACGGCGGTGGACCACGGGTCGGCCCGGAAACCGGTGGAGATCCACAGGCCGACGATGCGGAGGGTGCGACGCAGCTGGCTCACCGGTCGGACTCGCTGGAGCCGACGTAGCGCGCGGCCTGCAGGCTGAACAGGTCGCGGTAGCGGCCGCCCGCGGCCATCAGCTCGTCGTGGCCGCCCTCCTCGATGATCCGGCCGTCGGCCAGCACGCTGATCAACGGCACCGGGCGGACGACGGACAGCCGGTGCGAGATGACGAGTGAGGTGACGGCGTCGAACAGCTCCAGGTAGCTGCCGACCAGGTGGGCCTCGGCGGTGACGTCGAGCGCCGCCGCCGGTTCGTCCAGCACCAGCAGTCCCGCACCCGCCTCGACCGCCCGCACGGCCCGGGCCAGACCGAGCCGTTGCCACTCGCCGCCGGAGAGGTCGGTGCCCCCGGGCATGGTCTTGTCCAGCGGCGTCGCCCAGCCCGCCGGGAGCCCGGCGACGAGATCGGTGACCGCGGTCTGACGGGCGACGGCGTCCAGGCGGTCGGTGGCCGGCCACCGCGGCATGTCGATCCGCCCGGCCCAGGCCGCACCGGTGCCGATCTCGACGTTGTCGCCGGCCGGCAGCGGCAGTCGGATGAAGTCCTGGGTGATCGGGGCGATCCGGCGCTGCCAGAGGCGGAGCTCCTCGGGGTCGAGCGAACTCAGTGGGACCCCGTCGACCAGCACCGCGCCACCGGTCGGGCGGTAGGACCCGGCCAGCAGCTTCACCAGCGTCGACTTGCCCGCGCCGTTGACCCCGACCAGGGCCACCGAACCGCGGGCGGGGAGCCGCCAGGACAGCCGGTCCAGGACGAGCCGATCGCTGCCCGGGTAGTGGAAGGTGACCTCGTCGAAGACGACGTCCGGCGGAGGCGTGACGTGGCGCGGTCCCTCGTCGTCCCGGGCGGTGGCCACCGGGTCGGCCCGCACAGGTCGGACCCGCAGCACCGAGCGCGGGGTCACCCGCGGCTCGAGCTCGTCCATCCAGACCTGCACCGTGGCGCCGCGGGTGACCTGCCCGGACGCCCACACCTCGGTCTCGGTCAGCGCCAGCACCAGCGGCACCGCCGTGGCCAGACCGGTCAGGTCCAGCCGCCCCTGGGCGGCGAGCCAGCCGGCGTACGCGACCGCGCCGACCCCGAGAGCCACCCGACCGGTGCCGACCAGCAGATTCGTCAGGGTCCGGCGGCGGCGACGCCGCCAGTAGGGCTCCAGGGCCCGGGTCTGCAGGTCCCAGAAGCGCTGCCGGAAGTACCCGCCGAGGCCGAAGATGCGCAGCTCCTTGGCGGCGGGACCGGTGGCCTGCTGGAAGGCGTACATGGACTGCTTCTGCGGCTCGGACTGGCCGGCCCAGACACCGAACTCGTCCTGCACCGTGCGGTGGAAGACGACCGCCTGGGCGACCGCGGCGGCGACCAGCACGACCGAGACCCACCAGGGCAGCACGAAGGCCAGAGCCACCGCGACCCCGGCGGCGGCGAGCACCTGCTCGAGCAGCGGGCCGGTGGCGATCTGCATCCCCATCCCGGCCTCCCACTGCCGGTCCCACAGCTGGCGGATCCGCGACATCCGGTGCGGGTCGTCCAGCGAGGACTGGTCGGGGTCGGCACCGGTGACCCGGTTGAGGCGCAGCAGCATGTCCTTCTCGCGGGCCGCGCCGTTGGCGTCGGCGAAAGCGGTCCGCGGTGTCCGCACCACCTGGGCCAGGGCCACGGTGAACAGGAAGGCGAGCAGCAGCAGGGTGAACGACCCGAGCGCCGCCCCGTCCGTCACCGCGGCCGGAAGCCGGCCGATCACCTGGCCGAGCAGCAGCGGCTGGGCCACGGCGAGGCCGGCCGCGATCACCGCGACCGACATCGAGGCGGCGGTCAGCCAGGGGGACAGCTGGAACGCGTAGCGGTACAGGCCGAGCACACCGCCACGGCGGCGTCCGCTGTCGGCCGAGCTCACCAGTGCCACCTCCCGTGATCTGCTTCTCGTCGATCCCCGCACCTGTGCCGGTGAACCTGACGTCCGACCCCGACCGTCGCGACTGCCCCGATTGAACACCGGCCCGCCGACAGCCGCCAGGGGTTTGCCGGCGACGTGCCCCGAAAGTCGCACCCGGCTGTCGGACCCGCGTGGTGGACTCGTGGCCCAGGGAGGCGGTGATCATGGTCATGGACGACGCGCCGGGTTCCGATGAGCCCGGGTCCGATGAGTCAGGTTCCGATGGGCGCTGGTCCGCTCTGCTGACGGGCCGGATCCTGGCCGTGGAGGAACAACGCACTGCGCTGCGGGCCGCGATCGACCAGACGCGGGAGGCGCGCCGGCTGATGTTCGCCGACGACGAGCACGATCCCGACGGATCCACCGCGTCCCTGGACCAGGCCCGCGACGCGGCGCTGCTGGTCCGGGCCGAGCAGACGCTGGTCGAGCTGGCGGCGGCCGAGGAGCGGGTGGCGGCGGGGACGTACGGGCGCTGTGAGCGGTGCGGACGGCCGATCGCCGACGAGCGGCTGGCCGCCCGGCCCGAGACCCGGGTCTGCGTCCGGTGCGCCTCATCGCCGGCGGGGAATCGCCGCCGTCGGTCCTGACCGGTCGGCGGACTAGATCGGATCCAGGATGCGGTGCAGGAAGGCTCGCGTACGGGGTTGCTGCGGATCGGTGAGCACCGCCCCGGGCGGGCCGCTCTCCACGATCACGCCGCCGTCCAGGAACAGGACCTGGTCGGCGACCGACTGCGCGAACCGGATCTCGTGGGTGACCACGACCATCGTCCACCCCTCCGCGGCCAGGTCCTTCATCACCGCGAGCACCTCGCCGACCAGCTCGGGATCCAGGGCCGAGGTGGGCTCGTCGAACAGGATCAGCTGGGGTCGCAGAGCGAGCGCCCGGGCGATGCCGACCCGCTGCTGCTGACCGCCGGACAGCTGGTACGGGTACTGCTCGGCCTTGGTCTCCAGCCCCACCCGCTCGAGCAGGGCCAGGCCCTCGGCCCGTACCTCCTCGCGCGGCCGGCGCTGGACGGTCAGCGGACCTTCGATCACGTTCTGCAGCACGCTCAGGTGCGGGAACAGGTTGTGGGCCTGGAAGACCATCGAGCTCTGCGCGCGGAGGGCCACCAGCTGCTTCTTCGTCGGCACGGGCTCGAAGTCGACCTCGACGTCGCCGATCCGGACGGTGCCGGCGTCGGGGACCTCCAGCCCGTTGAGCGAGCGGAGCACAGTGGTCTTGCCCGAGCCGCTCGGACCGATCAGCACCGCCACCGACCCCGACCGCACCTCCAGGTCGATGCCCTTGAGCACCTCCAGCTGGTCGAACCGCTTGTGCAGTCCGCAGGCCCGGAGCAGGGCGTCGGTCGGGTCGGTCGGCGGTCCGGAGGTCCCGTTCTCACCGGTCGGTTCGGGCGTCGTGTCGGTCATCGGGCCACGTGCCTCTCCAGCCGGGTCTCGAGCCGGCTCTGGACGAAGGACAGGATCAGGCAGATCACCCAGTAGATCAGGGCGGCCACCCCGTACAGGGCGAAGAACTGGAACGTCGGCGCCGCAGCGATCTGGGCCACCCGGAGGAGCTCGGTGACCAGCACCACCGAGGCCAACGAGGTGTCCTTGACCAGCGAGATCAAGGTGTTGGACAGCGGTGGCACGGCAGTCCGGGCCGCTTGCGGCAGGATCACCCGGCGCAGGGTGGTGGCGTAGCTCATGCCGATGGTCTGGGCCGCCTCCCACTGCCCCCGGGGCACCGACAAGATCGCGGACCTGATCACCTCCGCGGCGTAGCCGCCGACGTTCAGGCTGAAGGCGATGATGGCGGCGGTGAAGGAGTTGAAGGTGAGCCCGAGCCCGGGCAGACCGTAGAAGATCAGGAACAGCTGCACCAGCAGCGGCGTACCCCGGATGATCGAGATGTAGAAGCGCGCCAGCTGCGACACCACCGGGACGGTGGACAGCCGCATCAGCGCCACCACCAAGGCGATGGCCAGACCGATGACGAAGCTGATGGCGGTCAGCGGGATGGTCGCCTTGATCGTGGCCACCAGCATCGGCCCGATCGAGTCCTTGACCAGCTCCCAGGTCGTCTGCACCGCGGCCTGGTCCGCCGGACCCGACGAGGTCTCCTTGCCGGTGGAGACGTCGGTGTCGAAGTAGCGCTGGGAGATCGTGGCCAGGGTGCCGTCGGCTCGCAGCTCGTCGAGCGAGGTGTTGATCGCGTCGCGCAGGGCACCGTCGTCGGGGCGCAGGGCGAACACCTGCTCGCTGGGGTCGCCGGTCTCGGCGGCGACCTTCACGTCGGTGTCCCGGGTGGTCTTGACGTACTCCAGCACCGCCAGGTTGTCGTTGACCGTGGCGTCCACCCGGCCCTGCTTGACCAGGGTGACCGCCTGGGTGAACCCCTCGACGGCCTCCACCTTCGCCCCGGCGTCGGCCGCCACCTTGGCCCAGTTGCTGGTCGAGCTCTGCGCGGTCGTCTTGCCCTTCAGGTCGGCCAGCGAGGTGATCGAGTCGTCGTCGGACCGGGTGACGATCACCCCGTCGGAGAACGTGTACGGCTCCGACAGCGCGTACCGCGACTCACGCTCCGCGTTCTTGGTGACCTGGTTGGCCACCACGTCGAAGCGGTCGGACATCAGGCTGGCGAAGATGGCGTCGAAGGGGGCCTCGACGAACTCCGCCTTGACCCCCATCTTCTGCGCGACGGCGGTGATGATCTCCACGTCGTAGCCGGTGAGCTCATTGGTGGTGGGGTCGTGGTAGCTGAACGGCGAGTAGGTCCCCTCGGTGCCGACGCGCAGCACGCCGGCGGCCTTGACCTGGTCGAGGGTGGTCTCCGGCTGCCCGGCGGAGCAGGACGCGAACAGCCCGGCGAGCAGCAGGCTCAACGCCAGCAGCAGGACCCGTGTGACGCGACGTGTCATGGGATCACCCTCGGTCGGACTCGGGGCCGACGTCGCGCGGAACCGGCCGACGACCAGCCCGGCCGGAAGATCCCGACCTTTCCGGCAGGATAGCGATCCGATCCTCAGGCGCGGGGACGCGGCCGTGGTGCGGACAGACGGCGGGAACCGAGCGTCCCGCGAACACAGGTGGCGTCGGCGGCGCGTCGTCGGACCGAGGGTGGTCAGCGTCAGGTGGGGAGGGCGAGGTCGCCGGCCACCAGCGGGTTGAGGCGACGACGGCGCAGCCAGACGATCACCACGGCCAGGGCGAGCAGCAGCAGCGTGACGACCGGACTGACCCCGAGGACGACGACGTTGGTGACGGTGGCACCGACCATCAGCAGGGCGAGACCCGCCGCGGCCAGACCGCACAGCCGGGGCACCAGCAGACCGACGGCACCGGCGAGCTCCAGGCCGCCGACCACGGAGCGCAGCCACTGACCGGCACCGATCTCGCTGAACAGCTGCAGCATGGCGGGGTCGCCCGCGACCTTGGCGAAGCCGGCCCCGGCGAAGACCAGCGCCAGCGCGATCCGCAGCAGCCAGCCGACGATGGTCGCCACGCGGGAGCGCGGGGCAGGAGCGGGCTTCGGGTCGGTCATCTGGCGTCCTCGGGCGTCGGGGCGAACCGGGGCGGTCCGGCTGGTGATGTCGAGACCCTCCAGGCTGACGGAACTCATCGGTGGTCCGGCCACGCGTCCTCGGTCAGACGCTCCAGGGTCCGCGACCCCAGCCGGCTCATGAGGGGTGAGCTGATGCATGGTCACGGTCCGAACTCCGCCCGACCTCCGGGTGGCGGCCGAGCGAGACCGCCCGGGCGACGCGCAGCAGCGGGCTGGGTAGCGTCGCAGGGTGACGAAGCAGAGCAGGCGCCGGCGACGGCGGCGTCGCTCCCTCAGTCTCGGCACAGGGGAGCTCGTCGCCGCCGTCTTCGCCCTGGTCCTGCCGCGACTCGTCGACGACGTCGACCGACGTGCTCTCTGGGCTGCCCGGGTCGGCTGGTGGCGCACGGTCCGCCTGGCCCGGACACCCCCGGCTCCTGCAGGACCTGCGTGACGCAGCCGCCACCGGTTTGCCAGACTCTGCCCGCCCGACCCCGACGGGAACGACGTGAACTCCGCCGCCACGGTGACCCCGGCCGACTCCGGCCCCCACGGCTCCAACCCGCACGATTCGAGCGACGTCGCACCGGCGCTGTTGCCGCTCTATCTGGACTGCGACACCGGGGTGGACGACGCCTTGGCGCTGGCCTACCTGGTGGCCACGCCCGGGGTCGATCTGCTCGGCGTGGGTTCGGTCAGCGGGAACATCGACGCCGCCACCGCGGCCCGCAACACCCTCGACCTGCTGGCGCTCCTGGACCGTACGGACGTGCCGGTGGCGGTCGGGGCCCACGACCCGCTGGCCGGGCGCTACCGGGGCGGGGCCGCGCACGTGCACGGCGACAACGGCATCGGCGGCGTCGTCCTCCCCGAGGCCGCCACGCAGCCGGTGGCCGAGTCCGCCGCCGAGCTGCTGGTCCGGTTGGCCGCCGAGAACCCGGGCCGGCTCCGGGTGCTGGCCGTCGGCCCGCTGACCAACCTGGCCCTGGCCCTGCGGTTGGAGCCGCGGCTGCCAGAGCTCGTCGCGGAGGTGACGATCATGGGGGGCGCCGCCCTGGTGCCCGGCAACGTCACACCGGTGGCCGAGGCCAACATCCACAACGACGCCGAGGCCGCGGCCGCGGTGTTCGACGCCCCCTGGCCGATCGTGCTCGCTCCGCTCGACGTGACCATGGAGCACGTCCTGACCGAGCACCACCGCCAGCAGATCCTGGCCGTCGACCACCCGGTGGTGCCCTACCTCAGCAGCATGCTGGAGACCTACTTCGCCCACTACGCCGGTGTCTTCGGCGAACCGGCCTGCGCCATGCACGACCCGTTGGCGGCCGCGTTGGCGGTGGGTGGTGTGCGGACCGACGTCGCCCCCCGGGTGGCCCTGGTGGTCGACGCCGGCGACGGTCCGGGACGCGGCCAGACGGTGGCTGACCTGCGGGGCCGGCACGTCGGCCACCCCGAGCAGGCGGGCGCTCACTGCCGGGTGGTGCTCACTCTGGCCGAGGCCTTCAGCCCGCACCTGGTGGCCACCCTCCAGCGGCTGGCCCCCGCGCCCGAGCCCGCGACGGCGCAGGAAGGACCGGCCCTCACCGTGGTCGGCAGCATCAACCTCGACCTCACCGCGGTGGGCGAGCGGTTGCCCTCCGCCGGGGAGACGGTCGGCGGCGCCACGCTCGTCCGCCAGACCGGCGGCAAGGGGGCCAACCAGGCGATGGCGGCCGCCCGCCTGGCCGGGCGGTCCCGGTTCGTCGGTGCGGTCGGGCAGGACGCCGACGGCGCCCGGATGCTCGGCGAGCTGAGCGAGGCCGGGGTCGACGTCTCACCCGTACGCACGGTGGGAGAGCCGACCGGCACCGCGCTGATCGTCGTCGATGCCGCGGGGGAGAACCAGATCGCGGTCTGTCCCGGTGCCAACGCCCACGTCGACCTGACCGGGATCGACTTCACCGCCGACGAGACCGTCCTGTGCCAGCTGGAGATCGAGCTCGACGTCGTCGTCGAGACCGCGCGTCGCCACCGCGGCTACTTCGCCCTCAACGCGGCCCCGGCGCGGTCGCTGCCGGCAGAGCTGATCGAGCGCTGCGACCTGATCATCGTCAACGAGAGCGAGTACGCCCTGATCCCCGAGCTGGCCGGCGCCGAGCTGGTGGCCGTCACGTACGGGGGCGACGGATCAGCGCTCTACCGCCGCGGTGAGCGGGTCGCCGAGGCACCGTCGCTGCCGGCCGAGGTGGTCAACACGGTCGGAGCGGGCGACGCGTTCTGCGCCGCCCTGGTGCTGGCCCTGCGGGCCGGTCACGACGAGGCGACGGCGTTGGCCGTGGCCAACGCCGTCGGCGCCCACGCCGTGGCCGACAGCGCTGCCCAGCCGCGGTTCGCGACGCTGGACCACTACCTGCCGACCGCCGCGCCGTCGTCCTGACTCAGTCCTGCGGGCCCCAGGCCCGACTCGTCAGTCCTGCGGGCCCCAGGCCCGACTCGTCAGGCCTGCGGGCCCCAGGCCCGACTCGTCAGGCCTGCGGGCCCCAGGCCCGACGATCCTTGACCGCGGCCTTCTTGCCTAGGTGCCCCTCGCGGACCATCACCGCCAGCGAGTCCAGGATCACCCGGGAGCTCAGCAGCGCGGTCTGCTCGGCCCAGTCGTACGGCGGCGCGCACTCCACGACCTCGAGCCCGGCCAGTCCCGGGGCCGAGATCATCCGGACCAGGTTGAGGGCTTCACGGGGCAGCAGCCCGCCCGGCTCCGGCCACCCGGTCCCGGGCACGAACCCGGCGTCGATCACGTCGATGTCGAAGGACAGGTAGACCGCCTTGGCGTCCTTCCAGGCGATCTCCAGCGCGGTCTCGGCGATCTTCTCGATACCGACCCGCTCCACGTCGCCGACCGTCATGATCGTGGTGCCGCGCTCTCGCCCGACCTTCACCCCGGCCCGCGGGGACTGCCAACCGCCGATGCCGATCTGCACCAGGTTGGTGGCAGGGGCGTTCTTCAGGTTGGTGGCGTGGAACCAGGGAGTGGTGTGCATCCGCTCGTCGAGATCGGTCTCCTGGGTGTCGACGTGGCGGTCGAAGTGGATGATGCCGATGTTGCCGTCGACGTACGGGGCCATGCCGCGGATGGTCGGGTAGCCGATCGAGTGGTCACCGCCCAGGATCACGGGCATCACCCCGCGCTGGTAGACGTGCGCCATCGCCTGGCTGATCTGGTCGAAGGACTTCTCCAGGTTGCCGGGGATGGTGAAGACGTCGCCGATGTCCACCATGTTCAGCTGCTCGCGCAGGTCGACGCCGAGCTCGTAGCAGTAGGTGCCGAACAGGTTGGTGGAGCGGCGGATGCCCTGCGGCCCGAACCGGGCCCCCGGGCGGTAGGTGGCGCCGGAATCCAGCGGGGCACCGAAGACCGCCACCTCGGCGTCGGTCACCTCGTTGACGTCCTCGAGGAAGGGGGAGTTCAGGAAGGTGCCGCGCTCACCGGCGAAGTGCGGCAGCTCGCCGCGGGAGAAGGTGGGGATGGTCCGGTCCACCAGCGTCGGCGATCCGGGCAGCCCGAAGGCCAGGCCCTGCTCGATCTCCTGGTCGTGGCGGAACAGCGAGATCCGCTCCTCCGCCGCCTGGGCCCACCGACCTTCCTTCTGGGCGAAGGCGTCACTGTGCGAGTGCCCACCCGGACCGTGGCGGTGGCTGGGCTGACCCGGCCCGTGCGCGTGGGTGTAGGTCTCGGTGCGGCCGGCGTCGTCCCCGTGGCTGTGATCACCGTGGGTGTGGTCCTCGTGGTCCTGCTCTGACATCGTGATCACTCCTTCGAGGCCGTCTTTGCGACGTTTCCGGTACGGCCACCCTCGTCGGTCGGAGCCCTGCGTGCCCTCGTCGCGGAACGCTAGCACGCAGCCACCGCACCGGAACCGCACCATGATCACCAACGGCGCTCCCGCCGCGGGGTCGCGGTCACCGTCGGCTCAGGTGTTTCCTGTCTGTAACGTCAGCCCGCCGCTGCCGTAACAGTCCTCAGGTGAACTTCAGACGAGCCGTTCTCCAGGAGCGGCGCGCCCCTAGGGTTCCGTCGGCGGCAGACCGCGAACGACTGCGGCCGGGTCTGGACCAAGAGGGGCAAGCAGCTCCGCACGGGCTGCTCCACGGCGGGACAAAAGCCCGGGAGGCCCATCGGGTCCGGTGCGCGCACCGGTCCCTCGGACTGTCCAAGGAGTCCTCATGGCCACCACCACCCAGACCGCTGCCCCCGCGTCGCTGGACGACGCCGCCGCGAACGACCTGAACGAGTTCGGCTACGGCCAGGACCTGCACCGCTCGATCGGCACGTACGCCTCGTTCGCGGCCGGGTTCTCGTTCGTCTCCATCCTGACCACGGTCTTCCAGCTGTTCGGGTTCGGGTTCAGCTTCGCCGGCCCCTTCTTCTTCTGGACCTGGCCCGCGGTCTTCCTCGGCCAGCTGATGGTGGCGCTCTGCTTCGCCGAGCTGGCCGGGCGCTACCCGTTGTCCGGAGCGATCTACCAGTGGGCCCGGCGGCTCGGCGGACACGTGGTCGGCTGGTTCGCGGGCTGGACCATGATCATCGCCCAGATCGTCACGGTGGCGGCGGCGGCCATCGCCATGCAGGCCGTCCTGCCGGCCATCTGGTCGGGCTTCCAGGTCGTCGGCGGCGACCCGTCCATCGCCAGCCTCAGTGGGGCGACCAACGCCATCGTGCTGGGGCTGCTGCTGCTGATCGTCACCACGGTGATCAACTCGGTCGCGGTCCGGGTGATGGCGGTGGTGAACGCGGTCGGTGTGACCGCCGAGCTGATCGGGGTGGTGCTGCTCGTGATCGCGCTGTTCTCGACCTCGGTCCGGGGCCCGGGGATCATGCTGGACACCAGCGGCGTCTCCAGCTTCGGCGCGCTGCTGGCCGCCGGACTGATGGCCGGCTACGTCCTGGTCGGCTTCGACTCCGCCGGTGAGCTGGCCGAGGAGACGCACAACCCGCGTCGGACCACACCCAAGACGATCCTGCGGGCGCTGATCATCTCCGGCATCGGCGGTGGGCTGATCCTGCTCGGTGCGCTGATGGCGAGCCCGACCCTGGACGACGAGCTGTCCAGCGGCGGTCTGGCGTACGTGGTCACCAGCCGGCTCGGTGACGTGTGGGGCCGGGTCTTCCTGGCCGACGTGGTGCTGGCCGCGTTCGTCTGCACGCTGGCGATCCAGACCGCCACCACCCGGATGATCTTCTCCATGTCCCGGGACGAGGTGCTGCCCTTCTCCCGGCACCTGCGCAAGGTCTCCCACCGCGGCGCCACCGTGCACGCCGCCGTCCTGGTCGGCGTCGGGGCCGCGGTGCTGCTGCTGATCAACCTCGGGCACGCCGGGGTCTTCACCGCGCTGACCAGCACCTGCATCGTGCTGCTCTACCTGGCCTACCTCTGCGTGACCGGACCGATGCTCTACCGCCGCCTCAAGGGTTGGCCCACCGAGCTCGGTCCGCAGGACGACGAGCTGGGCAAGCCCGTGTTCAGCCTGGGGCGGTTGGGCCTGCCGGTGAACATCCTGGCCGTCGTCTGGGGGCTGGCGATGGCGATCAACCTGGCCTGGCCGCGGCAGGAGGTCTACGACCCCGAGGGCACCAACCCGGTGCTGCAGTACTTCGGTCTGATCATCGTCGCGCTGACCGTCGTCGGTGGCGTGGTGGCCTTCAACCTGAAGAAGACCGCGTACCGGCGGGCCATCGCGGGTCTGCCCGGCTCGGCGACCGCCGCCGAGGCCGACGCCGCGGTCGGCGGCTAGGCACCCGGATCGGGCCGGTCGGTCGTCACCGGCTCGCCTCCAGCCAGGCTCCCGCCGGAGCCGAGGCGGACAGGTTCGCCGCCCGACGCTGCACCGCGGAGATCTCCCGGACCGCCTGACCGATCACCGCCCGGTCGATGGGGGACAGCTGGTCCACCGAGACGACGTCGGACGCCGTCTCACCGGCGTCCAGCTGCGCGAGCTGGTGACGCAGTCGCAGCCGCTGCAGGACCTCGAAGATCTCGATCAGGGTGGTGGCCTCCTCGGCCGGCAGCATGATCGAGCCGGCCGAGGTCCGCAGCCGCTCGACGGTGCTCAGGGCCGACGAGCCGCTGCTCAGGGCCGCCCAGCGGGCCAGGTTCGCGATCGGGGCCAGTGCGTTCTCCTTGATGTCGAACGGTTCCTGGCGGCGGGTGAGCAGGGTCCGGGTCGTCCGCAGGCGGGCGCGGGACTGCAGCGCCTGGTCCAGCAGGACACGCAGGGTCGCGGGGTTCCGACGGAGCTCGGTGACCACGTCGGCGAGGATCTGCGGCCCCGGGTCGCCGTGGACGGGGCGGCCGTCGACCAGCAGCGAGATGAGCACGGCACCCTTGTTCGCCGTCGGTTCCGCCAGCCAGCGCTGCGTCGCCGCCCGCCACTCCTCGTGCGTGCGGGCGAACAGCCGGTGGGCCGGCGTGGCGCCGTGGCTGTCGCTGGTCAGGCCGCTCCGGGCGAGCTCGGTCACGATCTCGCCCATCACCGCGCGGTAGTCGTCGACCTGCTGCGTATCGACGTGTTCGCCGAAGGCGACCGCAGCGTCGACGTCGGAGCTGAGGACGGCCTCGCGACGACCGTTGCTGCCCAGGGCGAGCCAGGTGAAGTCCGCGGCGTCGAGACCGTCGTGGCGGGCCAGGACGAGCTCGACGGTCCGCCGGACGACGGTGTCGACCAGAGCGGAGTGGACGGCGATCACCCGACTCGTGGCCAGTCCGCGGCGGGTGACGTCGCGCAGCGCGACGGGCAGTCGCACCGCCCGCCGGCTGAGCTCGTCCAGGGAGGTGGCGCGCCGCAGCTGCTGGTGCAGGGTGACACCGGCGGTGGTGGGGGAGACCAGGAAGTCCCGGTCGGTGACGATCCCGCGCAGCTCACCGCCGGGCTCGACCACGACGACACAGCTCGCGTCGCGGTCCAGCATGGTGATGATCGCCTCCGCCGACGACGTGCCCACCGGCACGGTCGGCTGGTGGTGGTCGGCCAAGGACACCGCGTTCACCGGCGGCTGCCCGGAGGCCACCCAGCTCCGGATGTGGGCGTCGGTCAGCACCGCGATCCGCGGACCGTCCACCACCGCGGCGCGGCCGGCGCCGGACGCCGTCATCGCGGCGGCCGCCTCCACCACGTCGAGGTGGGATCCGAGGACCAGCGGCTCGGTCTCGATCAGGTCGTCGACCAGGGCGTACGTCGGGTCGGCCGGTCGTCGCATCAGCCGTGGCGACCGACGTCGGCCAGGAAGGACCCCATCCACGACAGGGGCGCGTTCCAGTTGATGGTCAGCTCGTTGGTCGACCAGGAGCCGATGTCGTCGAGGTAGCAGAACTGCTGCACGCAGCCGGTCAGCTTGGCCGCCGCCACCGGGTCGCCGGTGGAGGTGGCCGTCCCGTTCGGTCCACCCGC
>JBMDXL010000785.1:0-6899 GCA_048594465.1 Microlunatus sp.
GCTGCGACCCGGCGCCGCGCGCCGGCTGGTGGAGCTCGCCGGCCCCGGCCGCGGCCGGGACGCCTCGGTCCGGGGGCTGGTCGAGCAGCTCGGCCCCGTCCGCCTGGCCCTTCCCGCCGACCTGTGCCGCGACGTCGACACGGTCGAGCAGCTGGCGCATTTTCGCAACCTCAACCGCACGTAATTCGTCAGGGAAGTGTGTCCAGCAAGGGAAATCGCGTGTCCGCGCCCCGCCCCCGCATGACGCTCCCGGTGTCGCAGACGTAGGGTAGGTTCGCAGAGTTCGTGAAGGTTTTCACGAGCGCTACCCCCACTGTTGTTCACCGTCGACGCCCGGGAGGGACGATGTCTGTCGAGGCCGACGTCCTCGTCGTGGGCGCCGGACCCGCTGGTTCGGCGACCGCGACCCATCTGGCCCGTCGCGGTCTGGACGTGGCGCTGCTGGAGAAGTCCCAGTTCCCTCGCGAGAAGGTGTGCGGGGACGGTCTGACCCCCCGCGCCACCCGGCAGCTGATCCGGCTCGGGATCGACACCTCCGAGCAGGCCGGCTGGCTGCACAACAAGGGTCTGCGCATCTACGGCGGCTCCACCACCCCGTTCGAGCTGCCCTGGCCGGAGCTGGCCGACTTCCCGTCGTACGGGTTGGTCCGGCCGCGGTCGGACTTCGACGACCTGCTGGCCCGCAACGCCGTGGCCGCCGGGGCCAAGCTGTACGAGCTGTGCAACGTCAGCACCCCGATCATCGACGACCGGGACGGCCGGATCGTCGGTGTCAGCACCAGGGACGGGCAGGAGTTCCGCGCCCCGCTGGTCGTGTCGGCCGACGGCAACTCGACCCGGCTGAGCCTGGCCATGGGTCTGGCCAAGCGGGACGACCGGCCGATGGGTGTCGCGGTCCGCACCTACTACCGCAGCCCCCGCCACGTCGACGACCACCTGGAGTCCTGGCTCGAGCTGTGGTCGGGGACGCCGGGGGCGAGTGACCTGCTGCCGGGGTACGGCTGGATCTTCGGCATGGGCGACGGCACCTGCAACGTCGGGCTGGGGGTGCTCAACACCTCGTCCGCCTTCGGCCGGACCGACTACAAGGACCTGCTCAAGCGGTGGTTGGACAACACCCCGGAGGAGTGGGGCTTCCGCGACGAGAACATGACCACCAAGGTGATGGGCGCCGCGCTGCCGATGGGCTTCAACCGGACGCCGCACTACACCCGGGGACTGCTGCTCGTCGGCGACGCGGGCGGCATGGTCAACCCGTTCAACGGCGAGGGGATCGCGTACGCGATGGAGTCGGCCGAGCTGGCTGCCGACGCGATCGCCGAGGCGCACTACCGCGGGGTCGGGACCTCGACCGCCGAGCGCGCCCTGCAGGGCTACCCGGTCCAGCTCAAGGCCGAGCTCGGGGGCTACTACACCCTGGGCAACGTCTTCGTGAAGCTGATCGGCAACCCGCGGGTGATGTCGCTCTGCGCCAAGTACGGGCTGCCCCGCAAGACGCTGATGCGGTTCACCCTGAAGCTGCTGGCCAACCTGCACGACAGCCGCGACGGGGACGCGATGGACAAGATCATCAACGCGCTCTGCACGATCGCCCCGAAAGCATGAAGGCAGGCAGCCGGATGGACAGGCAAGGAGTGGAGCGGTGAGCCCCTACCTCGGCATCGTGATCATGCTGGTGATCGCGTCGGGCTTCGTCGGCCTGACGATCATCACCTCCATGCTGGTGGGCCCGGGTCGCTACAACCGGGCCAAGTACGACTCGTACGAGTGCGGCATCCAGCCGACCCCGCAGCCCCTGGGCGGCGGGCGGTTCCCGGTGAAGTACTACATCACCGCCATGTTGTTCATCATCTTCGACATCGAGATCGTCTTCCTCTACCCGTGGGCGGTCTCCTTCGACCAGATGGGGACCTTCGCGCTGGTGGAGATGGTGCTGTTCGTGATCACCGTCTTCCTGGCCTACCTGTACGTGCTGCGACGCGGCGGGCTCGAGTGGGACTGATGACCACTCCGACCACGCCGACCGGCCAGAAGGGAATCATCATGATCATCGAGGGGACGCGCTGATGGGTGTCGAGGAGAAGCTGCCCACCGGGGTGCTGCTGACCACGCTGGAGGGTCTGTTCGGCTACATGCGCAGCGCCTCGTTCTGGCCGGCGACCTTCGGGCTCGCCTGCTGCGCGATCGAGATGATGACCTACGGTGCCCCCCGCTACGACTCCGGTCGCTGGGGTCAGGAGGTGTTCCGGGCCTCTCCGCGCCAGGCCGACCTGATGATCGTGGCCGGCCGGGTGAGCCAGAAGATGGCTCCGGTGCTCCGCCAGATCTACGACCAGATGCCGAACCCCAAGTGGGTGCTCGCCATGGGCGTGTGCGCCAGCACGGGCGGCATGTTCAACAACTACGCGATCGTCCAGGGTGTGGACCACGTGGTGCCGGTCGACATGTACCTGCCGGGCTGCCCGCCCCGCCCCGACATGCTGATCGACGCCATGTTCAAGCTGCGGGACAAGGTGGCCCACACGCCGGTGGGTCTGAACGCGGTCGCCGCCGACGTGGCCGCCGAGACCCGTCAGCTGGAGGCACCGGCCACGCACGAGCTGAAGGGACTGCTCCGGTGAGTGAGCCGGTGGGCCCGCACAACGAGTCCGACGCCCGGGCCCCGATCAAGGGCGCGGACCCCGACGGGGAGTCCGCGCCGGACGCCGGCACGAGGTCGGAGTCCGTCACCGGCGCCCCGCGCGGGGTGGCCAGCGACGAGAACGAGGCGGTGGAGACCACCGCCGAGGGTGCTGTCGAGCGCCCCGCCGGCACGGCCGAGGTGATCGAGACCCGCCAGGGCATGTTCGGGGTGCACGGCACCGGGGACACCTCCGGGTACGGCGGACTGACCCGCACGATCGCCTTCCCGGCCCCCTCGCAGCCCCCGTACGGCGGCTGGTGGGACCAGGTCAACGACCGCATCGGCGAGCTCGTCGGGAGCTACTCCGACGTGATCACCCAGGTGGTCGTGCACCGGGGCGAGATCACCTTCCACGTCGCCCGCGCGCACCTGGCCACCCTGGTCCGCCACCTCCGCGACGACGCCCACCTGCGGTTCGAGTTCTGCAGCAGCGTCTCCGGGGTGCACTACCCGGCCGACGCCGGCGCCGAGCTGCACGCGGTCTACCACCTGCAGTCGATGACCCACAACCGCCGGATCCGGCTCGAGGTGTCCTGCCCCGACAGCGATCCGCACATCCCGTCGGTGGTGCCGACCTACCCGACGGCCGACTGGCACGAGCGGGAGACCTGGGACTTCTTCGGGATCGTCTTCGACGGCCACCCCGCCCTGACCCGGATCCTGATGCCGGACGACTGGCCCGGGCACCCGCAGCGCAAGGACTACCCTCTCGGCGGCATCCCGGTCGAGTACAAGGGCGCCACCATCCCGCCCCCGGACGAGCGGAGGAACTACTCGTGAGTGTCAACACAGATCCGTACGGGACGTTCACCGCCGACGGCGAGGCCGAGGGTCAGGTCTACACCGTCACCGGTCAGGACTGGGACTCCCTCGTCGCCGAGCAGGCCGAGCGGGGTGACGAGCGGATCGTGGTCAACATGGGTCCGCAGCACCCGTCCACCCACGGGGTGCTCCGGCTGATCCTGGAGATGGAGGGTGAGTCGGTCACCGAGGCCCGCTGCGGCATCGGCTACCTGCACACCGGCATCGAGAAGAACATGGAGTTCCGGACCTGGACGCAGGGGGTGACCTTCTGCACCCGGATGGACTACCTGTCCCCGTTCTCGCAGGAGACCACCTACTGCCTGGGGGTGGAGCGGCTGCTGGACATCGAGGACCAGATCCCGGAGAAGGCCAACGTCCTCCGGGTGCTGATGCTCGAGCTCAACCGGATCTCCTCGCACCTGGTCTGCATCGCCACCGGGGGCATGGAGATCGGGGCCCTGACCGTGATGACCATCGGCTTCCGCGAGCGGGAGAAGGTGCTGGACGCCTTCGAGCTGATCACCGGGCTGCGGATGAACCACGCCTACATCCGGCCGGGCGGCGTCGCCCAGGACCTGCCGCCGAACGCCCTGGACCACCTGCGCGATCTCGTGGCCTGGTTGAAGAAGCACCTGCCCGAGTACGCCGACTTCTGCAACGCCAACCCGATCTTCATCGGTCGGCTGGGCGGCGTCGGTCACCTCGACCTGGCCGGCTGCCTGGCCCTGGGGATCAGCGGGCCGCCGCTGCGCGCCACCGGCTACGACTGGGACCTGCGCAAGAAGCAGCCCTACTGCGGGTACGAGACCTACGAGTTCGAGGTCCAGACCTGGGACACCTGCGACGCGTACGGGCGGTTCCGGATCCGGCTGAACGAGATGTGGGAGAGCCTCAAGATCGTCGAGCAGTGCATCGCCCGGCTGGAGAAGATGGAGGGCGACCCGGTGATGGTCGCCGACGGCAAGATCGCCTGGCCGGCGCAGCTCTCGGTCGGCAGCGACGGGATGGGCAACTCCAACGAGCACCTCAAGCACATCATGGGGGAGTCGATGGAGGCCCTGATCCACCACTTCAAGCTGGTCACCGAGGGTTTCCGGGTCCCGCCGGGGCAGGCGTACGTGCCGATCGAGAGCCCCCGCGGTGAGATCGGCGCCCACGTGGTCTCCGACGGCGGCACCCGTCCGTTCCGGGCGCACTTCCGCGATCCCAGCTTCGTCAACCTGCAGGCGATGCCGGCCCTGTGCGAGGGCGCCATGGTCTCCGACGTGGTCGTCGCCGTGGCCAGTCTCGATCCGGTGATGGGTGGAGTGGACCGATGAGCCCGACCGAGCCGAACCCACCGAACAACGGCCACGCGGGCGGCACCATCGCCAGCGAGGACCTGGCCGGTCAGCTGACCAGCGGGGGAGAGCCGCGCCACGGGCACTTCACCAGCCACTTCGACGAGCCGAGCATCGACCACTCGGTCGCCGGCACCGCCATCGACGACAAGACGGTCGACGAGCTGCACCTGATCGCCGACCGCTACCCGCAGGCCCGGTCCGCCCTGCTCCCGATGCTGCACCTGGTGCAGAGCGTGGAGGGGCGGGTCACTCCCCGCGGCATCGAGCTGTGCGCGGAGATCCTCGGGCTCACCACCGCCGAGGTCAGCGGCGTGGCCACCTTCTACACGATGTACAAGCGACGCCCGGTCGGGGAGTACCACGTCGGGGTCTGCACGACCGCGCTGTGCGCGATCATGGGCGGCGACGAGGTCTACGCCCGGTTGCAGGACCACCTGGGCATCGGCAACGACGAGACCACCGACGACGGCAAGATCACCCTGGAGCACCTGGAGTGCAACGCGGCCTGCGACTACGCGCCGGTGATGATGGTCAACTGGGAGTTCTTCGACAACACCACCCCGCAGCAGGCGTGCGACGTGGTCGACCGGCTGCGGGCCGGGGAGACCGTCACCGCTACGCGGGGCGCCCGGGTCTGCACCTGGAAGGAGTCGGAGCGGGTGCTGGCCGGGTTCCCCGACAACCGCGCCGACGAGGGCCCGACCTCGGGTCCGCAGTCGCTGCTGGGGCTGCGGATCGCGGCCGAGAAGGGCTGGACGGCACCCCCGGTGCCGGCCCGAGCGTCGGCGTCGGACGGCGCCGCGCACGAGGGGGAGGAGAACCGTGGTTGACCTGTTGACCCCTGTGCTCACCGCCAACTGGGGCGATGAGCGGGCGTGGAAGCTGCACAACTACGAGCGCCGCGGCGGCTACCTGGGGCTGCGCCGGGCCCGGGGCCTGACTCCGGCCGAGGTCGTCGCCGAGGTCAAGGACTCCGGTCTGCGCGGTCGCGGCGGCGCGGGCTTCCCGACCGGGATGAAGTGGAGCTTCATCCCGCAGGACAACCCGAAGCCGAAGTACCTGGTGGTCAACGCCGACGAGTCCGAGCCGGGCACCTGCAAGGACATCCCGCTGATGATGGCCTCGCCGCACACCCTGGTCGAGGGCGTGATCATCGCGTCGTACGCCATCAACGCCTCGTACGCCTTCATCTACGTCCGCGGTGAGGTGCTGCACGTGGTCCGCCGGCTGCAGCAGGCGGTCCGCGAGGCCTACTCCGCCGGCTACGCGGGCAAGAACGTGCTCGGCACCGGCTACGACCTGGAGATCGTCGTGCACGCGGGGGCCGGGGCGTACATCTGCGGGGAGGAGACCGCCCTGTTGGACTCCCTGGAGGGCCGTCGCGGTCAGCCGCGGCTGCGCCCGCCGTTCCCCGCGGTGGCCGGCCTCTACGCCAGCCCGACGGTGATCAACAACGTCGAGTCCATCTCCTCGGTGCCGGCCATCATGGCCAACGGGGCCGACTGGTTCGCCTCGATGGGAACCGAGAAGTCCAAGGGGATGACCATCTACTCCCTGTCCGGGCACGTCACCCGGCCCGGTCAGTTCGAGGCGCCACTGGGGATCACCCTGCGGCAGCTGCTCGATCAGGCCGGCGGCATCCGGGAAGGTCACCGGCTGAAGTTCTGGACGCCGGGCGGCTCGTCCACCCCGTTGCTCACCGCCGAGCACCTGGACGTCCCGCTCGACTACGAGGGCGTCGCCGCGCAGAAGTCGATGCTCGGCACCAAGGCGCTGCAGTGCTTCGACGAGACGACCTCGGTCGTCCGCGTCGTGCTGCGCTGGACCGAGTTCTACAAGCACGAGTCCTGCGGCAAGTGCACGCCGTGCCGGGAGGGCACCTGGTGGCTGGTGCAGATCCTCACCCGGATGGAGGCCGGTCGCGGCGAGGAGGGCGACATCGACAAGCTGCTCGACCTCTGCGAGAACATCCTCGGCCGCTCGTTCTGCGCCCTCGGCGACGGGGCGACGAGCCCGATCAGCTCGGCGATCAAGTACTTCCGCGACGAGTTCGAGCAGGGGATGCACAC
>JBMDXL010000786.1:0-2331 GCA_048594465.1 Microlunatus sp.
CATCCGCTTGCCGCGCCGCTCCCACGGCACCCCGAGCGCGTCGAAGTCCTCCGGCCACGGCGACAGCCCGACGCCGAGCCCGAGCCGGTTGCCGGACAGGTAGGCGAGTGAGGAGGCCTGCTTGGCCACCAGCACCGGCGGTCGCACCGGCAGCTTGAGGACGAACGGCGTGAGGCGCAGCGTGCTCGTCACCGCGAACAGGTGCGCGCACAGCACCATCGTCTCGATGAACTCCTTGCCGTCGAGGAACTCGCGGTCCCCGGTGTCGGTGTAGGGGTACTTCGAGTCCGACTCCTCGGGGTAGATGAGGCTGTCGGCCACCGTCATGGATGTGTAGCCGGCCGCCTCGGCCGCCTGCGCCAGGGGTGCGTAGTACGTCGCCTGCGTCATCGCCTCGGCGTAGGTGAACCGCATGCCGGTCAGACTAGAACGTGTTCCAGTTCCACGCCACGGTCGCGCGACAACCTCGGCGGCTGCCGGTGCGTCAGAAGGGCGTGCCCTCCCTCCGTGCCGCCGTCGCGGCCCTCCCGCTCCTCGTGGCCGTCGCGCTGCTCCCGACCGTCCCGGACACGTCCGCGGCCGCGGCGCCCGGCCCCGTGCTCGGCTCGCCGGCGTACTTCGCACCCATCGGTCACGGGTGGGGGACCGCGAGGCCGCGGGTGCTCGACAACGGGGGTGACCCCTCGGGGCGGGTCGTCGGCCTGCGCTGGCGGCACTGGGGCGAGGCCACGGCGAAGGCGAGCGGTCGCACCTCGCTGCTGCGGCCGGACGGCGGCTACTACGGCCGCAAGGGCGCGGTCGCGCTGCGCGCCACCGCGCTCGGGAGCTGCCCGGACGGCGTCACGGCGTACACCCGGCTCGAGGTGCGCACGGCCGCCCGGCCCGGCGGCCCGGTGACCGGTCCGTGGCGGCCCTGGGACGGCGACGGCGACGTCTGCACCAACTAGAACACGTTCCAGTTCCGTGGCAGAGTGCCGCCGTGGACCTGCAGGAGCTGAGCGACCGGGCCGAGATCGAGCAGCTGCTCGTCCGCTACACGCGGGCGGTGGACACCGGCGACTGGGACCGGCTGGACACGGTCTTCGCGCCGGACGCGCAGATCGACTACACCGAGTCCGGCGGGATCGCGGGCGGGTACGCCGAGGTGAAGGCCTGGCTGGCCGAGGTGCTGCCGGCGTTCTTCCCGGTGCGGATGCACTCGCTGCACCAGGTCGACGTCACCTTCGACGGGGAGGGTGACCGTGACGGCGCTGAGGTCGCGGCGTACTTCCACAACCCGATGCCGGCCGACGACGGCCGCGGCGGGACGAAGATCGTCGAGTTCGGCGGGATCTACCACCACACGGTCCGGCGCACACCGGCCGGCTGGCGCTCGGTGCGGCTGCACGAGGAGATCGTCTGGAAGCGCAACGCCTGATGGGGCTGCCCGAGGACCGGCCGCCCGGGCTGGACTCGCCGTGGACCGTGCGCGCGATCAAGCTGATGTCGCGCGCCCAGGTGCGGGTGTTCCGGCTGACCAACGGCCGGATCGGCAGCCGCTGGCGCATCGGGGCGGGCTGGCGCAAGCCGGTCCCGACGCTGCTGCTCACCCACCGCGGGCGGAAGAGCGGCCGCGCGTACGTCACGCCGCTGCTGTACCTGCAGGACGGCCGCGACCTCGTCGTCGTCGCCTCGCAGGGCGGGCTGCCGAAGCACCCGCAGTGGTACGCCAACCTCCGCGCGCACCCGGACACCACCGTCGACCTGCCCGGCGAGCGCGGCCGGCCGGTGCGCGCGCGGACGGCCACGCCGGAGGAGAGGGAGGCGCTGTGGCCGCGGCTGGTCGAGCTGTACGCCGACTTCGCGACGTACCAGCGCTGGACCGAGCGGGAGATCCCCGTGGTGGTGCTCGAGCCGCGCTGAGCGCGGCGCGGAACCGGGTTTGGTCCGCGCTTGGGGCCTGCCGGAGAATGGCGGCACCCCGCCCCCCAGCCGGAGAGGACCTGCGTTGAGCGACGAGGACGGCCACCCGGTCATCTCCGGCATCGTCGCGCTCATCGGTGTCGGTGTCGTGGTGGGGCTGCTCGTGAGCGGCGGTGCGCTGCTCGCCACCTCCCTGTTCGGGGTCGGCGGTGACGACGAGGCCAGCGGGGCGACGAGCCAGCAGTCGATGTACCTGCCCAAGCCCGAACCGACCGAGTCCGAGTCCGGCCCGCAGATCACGCTCGCGCCCGGCGAGACCCCCAGCTCGACTCCGACCGAGTCGGCGGCGCCGGAGTTCCCGATCTCGCTGTCGTCCTCGTCGAGCTCGGTGGGGCCGATGGAGGAGATCTACCTGACCGGGGTCTACCC
>JBMDXL010000787.1:0-2957 GCA_048594465.1 Microlunatus sp.
CACCCCGCTGCTGACCGCGTACGCGGGTTCGCGGCTGGTCCTGCTGCTCGGGGTGGCCGCGGCCTACCTGGTCCGCCGTCCCGATCAGGTCGGTTGGATCTGGGCGGCCGGCGGCGTGGCGCTGCTGGCGGTGCTGACCGAGCCGACGATCAAGGTCCTGCTCAGCAAGACCGAACCGGTCGCGGTCAACCTTCCCGGGGTGCGACCGGTGCCGCCCCCGCCGTTCCGGCCCGATCTTCTCGTGTCCGGCTCGCTGGTGGTGACAGTGGCCGGCGGGATCCTGGCAGTGGTAGGAGCTCCCGCGGGGGTCTACCTGGCCGTCGTCCTGCTCGGGCTAGCGGCCGTGCTGATCATGATCGGTCACGCCCTGCGGGCCAACCTGATCAGTCGCGCCTCGCTGGCCGCTCTGCCCAAGGCGCTGGCGAAGCACAAGCCGGCGTTCGCGGTCTACTACGGCGGCGAGCACGGAGCCCGTTACCAGCTGGGGATGTGGCTGCCCTACCTGGAACGGCTGGGCACGCCCTTCGTGGTGATCGCCCGCGAGCCGTCGACGGTGCCCACCATCACCGCCCTGACCTCCGCCCCCGTGGTGGTGCCGCGGACCAGCAGCGCGCTGGGCACCTTGGACGCCCTGGTCGTCCCGTCGCTCAAGGCGGCCTTCTACGTCCAGGGCAGCCGGGCCAACCTCAGCTTCCAGAAGTTCCGGCGGCTCACCCACGTCTGGCTGAACCACGGCGACTCCGACAAGGCGGCGAACTTCAGCGCCCGGCACGCCACGTACGACCTGGTGCTCGTCTCCGGTCAGCAGGGGGTCGAGCGCTACGCCGCCCACGGGGTGAGGATCCCGCCCGACCGGTTGCTGGTCGTGGGCCGTCCGCAGATCGAGCGGATCGAGGTCCGGGACGCGGTGCTGCCGGCCGGGGTGCCGCGCACGATCCTCTACGCGCCGACCTGGCGGGGCGGCCGGCCGGCCACCGACTACTCCTCGCTCCCGCTGGCCGAGCCGATCGTCGCCGCCCTGCTCGCGCGGGGGACGACGGTGATCTTCCGGCCGCACCCGCTCAGCTACGCCGACCCGGTCGACGCCCGGCTGATCCGCCGCGTCCAGCAGCAGCTCGCCGCCGACCGGCGAGCAACCGGCCGCGACCACGTATGGGGCGAACCGGCGGAGAAGGCGTGGGACGTGGCCGACTGCCTCAACGCCGCCGACGGTCTGATCACCGACGTGTCCTCGGTGGCGTCGGACAACCTGGCGTCGGGCAAGCCGTTCGCCATGGTCGCCGTACGGGCCTCCGGCGACGCCTTCCGGGCCGAGTTCCCGATGGCCCGGGTCGCGTACGTGATCGAGAAGGACCTCTCCACCCTGACCGAGGCGCTCGACCGGCTGCACGGCGACGACCCGCTGGCCGAGCAGCGTCGGTCCTACCGGCGGCACTGTCTGGGCGACCAGCTCGGTCCGCACGCGGCGGACGAGTTCCTGCGCGTGGCGGGCGCGATCGTCGCGGGGCGCCCGGTGGCCGAGCGACCCGAACGACCGGTGTCTCCCGCGGCCGAGCTCGCTACCGTGCTGGGGCCGCGGGCCGAGCTGGAGGACCTGCTCGCCGCGGAGGCGGTCGACGCCGACCCGGAGCGTGAGGTCGGCTGACGGCCGACCCGGCGGCCCCCGGCGGGCCGCCCCTGATTCGACCCGACGGCGGCGGGTAGCACCAGACGAGGTTCCGAGCCCGGAGCCTCGAACCGAGCACAGACGTCGGAGGACATGACGATGCAGGACGGCATGACGATGCAGGACAGGGTGGCGTTCATCAGCGGAGGTGGCTCCGGGATCGGTCAGGCCACGGCACAGGTGCTGGCCCGGCAGGGAGTCCGGGTCGCGTTGGCGGGTCGGACCCCGGAGGAGCTCACCGAGGTGGCCGAGCAGATCGAGCGCGACGGGGGGTCGGCGATCACGGTGGCGTGCGACGTCAGCGACGAGGACGCGGTCCGCTCCGCGATCGCGACCACGATGGCGACCTGGGGCCGGCTCGACGTCGTCGTCGCCAACGCCGGCGTCAACGGAACCTGGGCCGGTGTCGACGCGTTGACCGTGGACGACTTCCGCACCACCCTGGACATCAACCTGGTCGGCACCTTCACCACGATCAAGTACGCGGTTCCGCACCTGCGGGAGCGCGGCGGCGCCGTGGTGGTGATCTCGTCGGTCAACGGCACCCGGATGTTCTCCAACTCGGGGGCGTCGGCCTACGCGAGCAGCAAGGCCGGTCAGGTGGCGCTCGCCAAGATGCTGGCGGTGGAGCTGGGGCCGGCCGGGATCCGGGTGAACGTCGTCTGCCCCGGCGCGATCAGCACCGAGATCGACGACAACACCGAGGCCGAGAACGAGGACGTGATGATCCCGGTGGAGTTCCCCCGCGGCGCGATCCCGCTGACCGGTGACCGGCCGGGGACGGCGGAGCAGGTCGGTGAGCTGGTCGGCTTCCTGGTCTCCGACCACGCCACCCACATCACCGGCACCGAGGTCTGGATCGACGGCGCCCAGTCGCTGCTGCAGGGGTAGGGCGACCGACGTGAGCGAAGCCACCTCGACCGAGCGGGAGTGCCTGCGGGCGGCCGGCCTGGTCGCCGTCGGCGCGGCGGTGGTCGGGGTGCTGCTCTGGGCGGCGAGCTTCCCGGGGTGGCCCCTGGCGGCCGGGGTGATCGTGTCGGTGCTCGTCCTCGGCGGGCTGCTGATGATCATGGGGGCCGAACCGGCGCCGGCGGCCCGCTGGCTGCGACCGGCCGGTCTGGTCGCCGCGCTGGTGCTGGCCGTCGGCGGGGGGATCGTGGTCGAGGTCGTCGGTGACGCCGCGCTGCGGACCCGGTTCGAGCACAGCCGGGCCGCCTTCGACCAGGCCGTGCAGCAGGCGGGATCCGTCCCGGACACGCCCGCCGATCACTGGCTGCCCTATCCCGGGTCC
>JBMDXL010000788.1:0-5485 GCA_048594465.1 Microlunatus sp.
GTAGACCGCGCGGTAGACCTCCTCGTGGCGCTCCGCGGGCACGGCCGCGTCGAGATCGGGGCGGCTGGCGTACATCAGCACGTACTTCATGGTGGTGGCTCCTCGCCTCTGGGTGATTCTGTCACCGCTCCTACGCGGGAGGAGACCCGAAATCGACACCTCGGCCCGAAAGATCTCGAGCAAGGTCCCGCTGCTGCTCGGGATGATCGCGAGGCGCTCCGACGGGTACGCTCACCGGCCATGGCCAAGCGCAAGAGCTCTTCTCGTCACGGACACAGCGGTGACCCGCGCAAGCGCGCCGAGGAGCAGGCGCGGGCGCAGGCCGAGGCCGCTCCCGCGCTGGAGGAGGAGGTCGCCACCGCGCTCGGGTCGGGTCATCCGATCGACATCGTGATGCTGGCCAGCTCCCTGATCGCCGGCCTCGATCCGGACCTGCGGGCGCCGGAGGAGGACCTCCCGACGCCGGGCGGGTTCGTCCGGATGTTCCTGGAGTCGCGCGACCGGCGGCTGCACGCCCTGGCCTGGACCGTCTCCCGGTTGCTGCCCGACCCAGCGCTGGGGGACGAGGTCGACGGTGTCCTCAGTCCCGGGACGGTGCCGGACTGGCTGGTCCCGCTGGACCGGCCCGAGGTGATCGAGGCCTGGCGGACCACCGATCCGCTGCGCGACTCGACCGACGTGGTGATCTCGGTCCGGGTCGGGGACGCCGACCTGACGGTGATCGCCCTGATCGACTTCAACGCCGACGGTGCCGTCAAGGACGGCTTCGTGGTGCCCGCTCCGCTGACCGCCGTGCAGGAGGCGCTGAGTGCCAGCGGAGAGACGGGGATGGAGGCCTGGGAGATCGAACCGGCCGACGCCGGAGCCTGGCTGAGAGACGGCATCCGGATCGGACGGGAGACCGAGCCACCTTTCGAGTCCGACAGCTGGCCGCAGGCCCGTCCGCTGCTCGAGTGGACCATCCGGCTCTGCCCCGCGGGGGGACGCGGCTGGGAACGTCCCCTCTGGAGCCGGGAGGAGATCGAGTCGCTCGTGGCCGAGTTCGCCGCCTCGCCCGCGGGGACGCAGGTCAGCGACGCGGACGATCGCGACGCGCTCGTCGACGCTCTGCACACGCTGGCCGAGGAGACGGCCGGCGACCCGCAGCTGCTCAGTGCCGTCCGGTTGGAGATCGGTCTGGGCTATCTCTGGTCGACCCGGCTGCACCAGGAGCTCGAGCAGCTGCTGACACTGCCCGAGCTGCTCGGTCCGTACGTGCGCTGGGCCCACGCCCGCCGGGGGGTGCCGGGCGATGACACCGACGAGGCGCTGGCCGCGATCGCCCACTACCGGGCGGGGTACGTCCGCGACGTGGCTGAGGTCAACGCCGACGACGACCTCGATCAGGACGCGTAGGTCAGGCGTGACCGGCGGGCGGACCCTCGTCGCCGGTGGGGCCGGTGTCGCCCGAGACGGCCTCGTCCAGGTCGTCGTCGCTGATGGTCACGCCGGCCACCGGGTTGCCGCTGGCTGCGCCGCCGTCCTCGGTCTCGGGCAGCTCGCCGGCGGCCGGGGCGTCGCGGGGCGGTGCCCCGCCGTCACTGGCCCGGGCCACCCGGCTGGTGGTCTGGGCGTCGGCGGCGCGCGACTCGGGGTTGTTGCGGACGTCGATCGGGTCGGGCGCCTGGACGTCGTCGGTGCGGTCGTCGGCCTGGGGGGTGTCGGTCACGCGGCGACCCTACGTGGCCGGGCCGCACCAGGCCACGGCGGCATCGCGGAGCTGGAGGGGTGGGCTGGTCATGACGTCGGGTGAGGGTCCGGAGCGGACCCCCGACGGCCGCTACGTGGTGATCAAGGGCCGTCACTGGCGGGCCACCGATCCCGATATCCCCGACGCCGAGGCCGCGGAGCTGCGGCGCGCGCTGATGGCCGCCCGGCGCGCGGTCGGGGCCGCCCTCAAGGCCCAGGACGCGGCCGCCGAGCGTGCGGCCCGCGCCGCGGTGCACGCCGCCAAGGTGGCGCTGGGGGAGCGGGGCACACCCTGGTGGGAGCAGTCCGCCGCCGAACGCCGACGCCGCTGGCAGGACTTCCTGGCCGAGCGGAGGTCGTCCGACGAGCTCAGATCCTCAGCAGATTGAGCACGGCCCGCTCCACCTTGCCGTGGGTGCTGCCGTCGGCCAGGTCGTCGTCCAACGACGCCAGCCGGGGCGAGATGGTCACCCCGTCGGAGAACAGGTCGATCACCCGCGGGTCGACGTAGGAGGCCCGGGCCACCGTCGGGGTGTTGCCCAGGTAGGACGACACCTGCTTCATGGCCGCGCTGATCGCCCGCTTGCGCTTGGTCGGCGTGGTCGCGTCCGGGTTGGCCGCCGCCAGGGCCACGGCGGCGATCACCGTGCCGTGCCAGGTGCGGAAGTCCTTGGCCGACACCTCGCCGCCCACCTGCTCCTTGACGTAGGCGTTGATGTCGCTGGAGGTGACGTCCTTCCACTGCCGACCGTCCTTGTAGGCCAGCAGCTCCGGACCGCCGCCGCGGCGGCGGAGCAGGTCCGCGACCGACTGCCGGACCAGGTCGTCGGCCAGGGCCACGTAGCGCTCCTGACCGGACTTGGCGATGAAGTCGAACACCACGGTGCCGTTCTCCAGGGTCACGTGCTCCTTGCGGATGGTGGCCAGCCCGTACGAGTGGTGGCTCTCCGCGTACGCCTCCCCGCCGATCCGGAAGAAGCCGAGGTCCAGCAGCCGGAACGCCGTGGCCAGAGCCCGCTCGTACGACATCCCCTCCTGCTCCAGGTGCACCGCCACCCGCCGACGCGCCCGGGGGAGCCGGCTGGCCACCTGGAGCACCCGGTCGTGCTTGGACTCGTCGCGCTTCCGGCGCCACTCGGGGTGGTAGAGGTACTGCCGCCGGCCGGCGTCGTCGGTGCCGACGGCCTGCAGGTGCCCGTTCGGGTGCTGGCAGATCCAGACCTCCTCCCAGGCGGGCGGGATGACCAGCTGCAGACAGCGCTCACGGTCGTCGGGACCCAGCTTCGCGCCGAGGTGATCGAGATAGGAGAAACCCCGCCCGACCCGCCGCCGGGTCCAACCCGGATCGGACGGGGAGACGGTCCGCAGACGCACCATGAGCCAGTTCTACCCCGTGCTGACGGTGTAAACCTGCAGATTCCCCGGTGCTCTTGCCCGAGGCGGCCCGGCAGGCGCATGCTCGGACCCACGACCCGCGCCCGAGGGGGATCCATGGTGGACACGGACCGACGCACGACGGCCTGGCGATCGCTGCTGTTCCGGGTGCGTGAGGCGCTCTCCCCGCAGGCCTACGAGCGGGCGCCCGACTACGGACCCGAGACGCCCGACTCCGGCCGCGAGGCGTGGCTGCGGGAGCTGGGCCGGGTCCGGGACCTGCTGGAGCAGACCCGGGCGGTGGTCGAGGGCGGCGGGTGGTGCGGTGGTGGGGCCTGGTTCACTGTCCGCGCCGCCGACGGCTCGGTCCGGGCGGCCAGTTCGGAGGAGTCGTTCGCGCTCCGCGCGCCGGGTGCGCCCGTGGTCGGTGCCTGCCTGGTGGGCATCATGATCCGGTTGGCCGACGACCCGGACCGGGTGCCGACCACCGCGGACGTGTGGCGGGCCACCGACGAGCTGCGGGAGGCGATGCACGAGCGGGCGGGTCACGACGCGGACCCCCCGGGCCGGGCCTACCCACCGGCGCAGCGGCGGTCCCGGCTGCGCAGCCTGACCGCGTGGAACGATGCGCCGGCCCGGACCGCGGAGGACGTGCTCGACCTGGTCGACCGGGCCATCTCGCGCACCATCGTCGGCTCCGTCCGCGAACGCAGCGCCTCCTGACCCCGCCAGTGGTCGGTCCGCCGCCCGGCGAACCCGACCGTGTCCTGCCCCCACGACCCCTCGGTGCCTAGGGTGTCCCCCATGGCACTCGGGGGGCTGCGGATCGAGCCGGTCACCCCCGGTCACCTCCCCGCCCTCGACGAGCTGTTCGCCCGGGGCGACCCGCGGAACTGCCAGTGCGCCTTCCTGCGGATGAGTGCTGACGCGTTCGACGCCGCCGACGCCGGGACCCGTCGCGACGTGCACGTGGACGCCATCCGCACGGCCCACCGGACGGGGGCCAAGGCAGGTCAGATCGCCCTGGACGACCACGGCCCGGTCGGGTGGGTGAGCATCGGTCCGCGCGGCGACTTCCCCCGGCTCGACCACACCCGGTTGCTGACCGCGACGTCGGAGCACCTGCCGCCGGTCGAGGGTCCGCTGTGGTCGGTGGTCTGCTTCGTGATCGCCACCCGGGCGCGTCGCCGCGGGGTGGCGACCGCGCTGCTGGGGGCGGTGGTCGACTGGGCCGCCGCGCAGGAGATCGCTGCGCTGGAGGGCTACCCGGTCGACACCGAGGGACAGAAGCGACCCGGCGCCGCTCTGTGGCACGGCACGGTCCGGCTGTTCGAGGCCGCGGGCTTCAGCGTGGTCGCCCGGCACCGCGATCCCTCGGCCGCCACCGGTCGGGCCGTGGTGCGGCGACGCGTCCGCTGAGAGCCCTGTCGGCCGCGCGAGGTCAGCGTCGCCCGTACGGGGTGGTGGGCGGCGCCGAGGTGGACTCCCCCGGCACCAGGACCGAGGGCAGCAGGACCGGGGCGGGGACGGCGCCCTTGGTCATCTGCTGCACCAGCTGGTGCACGGCCAGCTCACCCAGCGCGGTGCCGGGTGAGCGCATGATGGTCAACGAGGGCTGGGTGTAGGTGGCCATCTCGTCCGAGGTCAGCATCGACACGATGGAGACGTCGTCGGGGACCCGGACGCCGCGGTGGATCAACCCGGTCAGCAGACCGATGGCGGCGAACTCGTTCAGCACCAGGACGGCGGTGGTGTCGGGGCACTCGGCGAACAGGCGGTGGGCGAGATCGCGACCGGCGGTGGTGTCCTGGCCGGACTCGATGATCACCGGGTCGACGCCGAGTCGCTGCGTGACGTCGCGGAAGGCGCGCTCCGTGCGCACGTACGGTCCGTAGTTGTAGTAGCTCTCCCGGTCCTGGGTGCCGGTGACGAAGACGATCTGACGGTGCCCGAGGTCGTGCAGGTGCTGGACCGCCTCGCTGGTCGACTGCTCGAAGTCGATGTCGACGTGCAGGCTGTCGGTGGGGTCCGCGGTCCGGCCGATCAGTGCGTACGGCGTCGCCGTGGCCCGGAGCGCCGCCACCCGGGGGTCGTCGAGCTGGACCTCCATCAAGATCACCCCGTCGACCAGCTGCTGACCCACCAGCTCGGTCAGCTCGCGGCCGTCGTTGGCGCCGGGCCACATCATCAGGTGGTAGCCGTACGCGCTCGCCGTGCGCGCCGCCGCGATCATGAACTCCATCCCCGACCCGCCCAGCCGGTGGTCCAGCATCGGGTAGGCGAGCGCCAGGATCCGGGTCCGGCGGCTGGCCAGCGCCCGGGCGACCGCGTTGGGTCGGTAGCCGAGCTCCCGCATCGAGGCCTCGATCCGGCTCCGGGTGGC
>JBMDXL010000789.1:0-3949 GCA_048594465.1 Microlunatus sp.
GAACCGTGCACGATGTGCGCGGGCGCACTGGTGCTGGCCCGGATCGAGCGGTTGGTGTTCGGCGCGTACGACCCGAAGGCCGGTGCGGTGGCCTCGTTGTTCGACGTGGTCCGCGATCCCCGGTTGCCCCACCGGACCGACGTCCGGGGTGGGATCCTCGAGGCCGAGTGCGGAGCGGCGCTGCGCGCGTTCTTCGGCCGCTGACCCGCGGGCGGGGCGGACCGCCGCCGGTGGCGTACGGATTTCCTCCGGGGCGTCCCGGTTCGGTATTGTCCTCCGCGGTGGCGTGTCTGAGCGGCCGAAAGAGCGCGCCTCGAAAGCGCGTGAGGGGCAACCCTCCGCGGGTTCAAATCCCGCCGCCACCGCCACAAGCAGCCCCGTCTTCGATCTCGCTGAGGACGGGGTTGCTCCATATCGGGGGTCCGGTTACGACGGGGTTTCGGCCGCGGGGGTGACCAGGACCGGGGAGGGGAGCGACGGTGATCGACCTCGACCTCATCCTGCTCGTCGGCTCGGTCGTGGTCATCGTGGCGATCCTGTCCGCCCGGCTCGGCACCCGGGTCGGGCTGCCCGCCCTGCTGCTCTTCCTCGGTGTCGGCATGCTGCTCGGCCAGACCCGGGTCAACTTCGACAACCCCGAGCTGGCCCACGCGCTCGGCTTCGGCGCGTTGGTGATCATCCTGGCCGAGGGTGGTCTGACCACGAAGTGGTCCGACATCCGGCCCAGCATCCGACTGGCCACGGTGCTGGCCACCGTCGGCATCGGGGTCAGCGTGGCCCTGATGGCCCTCTTCGCCCACGCCGTCCTGGGACTCGACTGGTGGATCGCCATCCTGCTCGGGGCGGTCTTCTCCCCGACCGATGCGGCCGCGGTCTTCGCGGTGCTGCGCAACGTCCCGCTGCCCCAGCGACTGCGGGGGGTGCTCGAGGCCGAGTCCGGGCTCAACGACGCCCCCACCGTGCTGCTGGTGTCGCTGGCGTCCGCGGCGGCGCTCACCGGCGAGAGCGCGTACGCGCCGCCGCTGCTCGCCGGTCTCGTGCTGCTGGAGCTGGCGGCGGGGATCGGACTGGGGGTGGCCCTGGGTTGGGTCGGCGTGCAGGTGCTGCGCCGGGTGGCGCTGCCGGCCTCCGGTCTCTACCCGTTGGCCACCATGGTCTGGATCGTCTTCACCTACGGGGTGACCGCCGAGCTGCACACCAGCGGGTTCGCGGCCGTCTACGCCTGTGCGCTGATGCTCGGCAACGCCCAGCTGCCGCACCGCGGTGCGACCCGCTCCTTCGTCGAGGGCACCGGCTGGATCGCCCAGATCGGGCTGTTCGTGATGCTCGGGCTGCTCGCCGTCCCCGAGCGGTTGAACCTGCGCGAGGTGGTGATCGCCCTGGCCGCCGGGCTGTTCCTGACCTTCGTGGCCCGCCCGCTGTCGGTGCTGGTGTCCGCGGCCCCGTTCCGGATGCCGATCAAGGAGCAGCTCTTCGTCTCCTGGGCCGGGCTGCGGGGCGCGGTGCCCATCATCATGGCCACGGTGCCGCTGTCCATGGGCGTGCCCGACGCGCCGTACCTGTTCGACGTGGTGCTGATCTTCGTCATCATCTTCACCTGCCTGCAGGCCCCGACGCTGCCGTTCGTGGCGCGCAAGCTGGGTCTGGTGGATCTGGAACGGGCCCGCGAGGTCGAGGTGGAGGTCGCGCCGCTGGACAAGATCTCGGCCGACATGCTGCAGGTGCGGGTGCCGGAAGGCTCCCGGATCGCCGGGGTCGAGATCAGTGAGCTCCGGCTCCCGCGCCACACCGTGGTCACCCTGGTGATCCGCAACCAGACGCCGTTCGCGCCGTCCGGTCAGGAGCGGCTGAAGGTCGGGGACGAGCTGCTGATCGTCACCCCGACCGCCGAGCGGGAGCGGACCGAGCGACGGCTGGCCCTGCTCAGCCGGGAGGGCCGTCTGGCCAGCTGGAAGCGGAGCGCGCCGAACTCGCCGGACTGACCGGGTGGGTGAAGGGCCTGGCCAACTGGCTGGCTGACTGACTGGCGGCCGGGGTGGTCGTTGGTGGCTCTCGAGCTAGTTCCGGCGTACGCGGAAGCCACCCGGAGCACCGGATGTCGCCGGGGAGTCGAATCCGGCGTACGGGCCAGCCTGGGGGATGGCCGGTTGCCGCCGGGAAGTCAGATCCGGCGTACGGGCGGTCGTCGGGATGACCGGTTGCCACCGGGGAGTCGGATCCGGCGGCCCGGGAGCCGGCCAGGACCTGGTGGCGAGCTAGTTGCCAAGCGCCGGGGTCGAGGTCTGGGTCGAGGGCAGGCAGGCGGTGGCCGTCTTCACCACGATCGCGGTCCGCGCGCCCTTGTTGAAGCCGCCGTACTTGTCACCCACCAGGACGTCGACAGTCCCGTCCGTGCGCTTGTCGGCCCGGACCGTGGCGCCCTTGAAGAAGGCCTTGACCAGCACCACCTCGGGGTTGGTCGCGGCCGCGCCGACGATCACCGTCTGCTTGATGTTCTCGCCGGTGTTGGACGTGCGCTGCACCCGGAAGCCCTTGTCCCGCAGCGAGCGGCCGACGTCACCGGCCAGACCGCGGCGGTCGCCGCCGTTGTAGACGTTCACCGTCACCTGGCTGGAGCGGAGCTGGCTGTTGGGCAGCGACTGCTGCACGCAGGGCTCCGGCGGCAGCGGCGGCACGGTGGCGATCACGTTGTTCCAACCCCACCACGCGCCGTAGCAGAGGACGCCGAGCAGGATCAGCAGCGTCAGGGGTGTCCGGACGATCCGGAACACTCGACCGATCACTGACTGCTTCCCTTCTGCCGCACCACGCCTGCTCGACTAACCGGACGCCGGGATCACTTCAGGTCGAGCACGCGGGCGTGCATGGTCTGCCGCTGTTGCAGCGCCGCCCGCAGCGCACGGTGCAGGCCGTCCTCGAGATAGAGGTCGCCCCGCCAGGAGACGACGTGGGCGAACAGGTCGCCGTAGAAGGTGGAGTCCTCCTCCAGCAGGGCCTCCAGGTCCAGTGTCCGCTTGGTCGTCACGAGCTGGTCCAGGCGCACCTGGTGCGGCGCGATGGCGGCCCACTGCTTCTGTACGTACCCGTGGTCCGGGTAGGGGCGTACGTCGCCGACGCGCTTGAAGATCACGCGCCCACCCTAGACGACCTGGTCTGCGGGACCCGTTCACGACCTGATTACGATTCGGGCATGGTGGAGAGCAACGGCGAGCCCGACGCAGCGACCGACACCGGTCCCGCCCCGGCCCCGTACGCCCCACCGGCCACCGCGGCAGCGCCGCCGGATGCAGCCGCCGACCCGGCTGCGGCCGGCCCCGACGACGGGTCGGGAGCCCCGCCGCTGTCGGCGGAGGTGCTGGCCATCCAGACCGGCTACACCTTCGACGAACCCGCCATCGACCTCGGCGTGCTGATGGAGGACGACGCGCCGGTGCCGCAGGCCCGGGTCCGGATCCCGCTGTCCATGCTGAACCGGCACGGCCTGGTGGCGGGCGCCACCGGCACCGGTAAGACCAAGACGCTCCAGGTGCTGGCCGAGGCGATCTCGCACGCCGGGGTGCCGGTCTTCGCCGCCGACATCAAGGGCGACCTGTCGGGCATCGCCGCGCCCGGCCAGGCGAACGACAAGCTGACCGCGCGGACGAAGAAGATCGGTCAGGACTGGCAGCCGCGGGGCTGCCCGGTCGAGTTCTACTCCCTGGGCACCGGCGACGTCGGGGTGCCGCTGCGGGCGACAGTCACCTCGTTCGGGCCGATCCTGCTGTCCAAGGTCCTCGGTCTGAACAAGACCCAGGAGTCCTCGCTCGGTCTGGTCTTCCACTACGCCGACACCGCCGGGCTGCCGCTGCTCGACCTGGCCGACCTGCGCGAGGTGCTGACCTACCTGACCAGCGACGACGGCAAGGAGGAGCTGAAGGGCATCGGCGGGCTGAGCAGCACCACCGTCGGC